>JAYVBW010000970.1:0-17081 GCA_043750255.1 Pirellula sp. | reverse complement strand
TGCGTTGGACGAGGCAATCAAAGCAAGCAAAAAGTAGATGTTCCGAGTTGTTCTTGATTCGAACGTAATAGCTCGTGCGGTTATGTCCCCGAATGGACTCGCTGCCGACCTTTTGACCCTATTAGTCAAGTCCGAGAACCAACTCTGCACTTCGGATTTCATGCTTGCCGAACTCGTTCGAGTCCTAAGCTATCCGCGACTTCAAAAACGTCATAGACTTGATGACCAGAAGATCGCTGCTTTTGTCCGTTCAATTCAGCAGGCATCAATTGTTGTCGAAGTCGATGCTCCGTCCGCCCCGCAAGTAACTCGCGACATAAATGATGATCCAGTTGTTGAAACTGCCATCCTTTCGTCTTCGCAGTACCTCTGCTCACTTGATAAAGATATCCTCGCCCAAGCAGTTGTTGAGTATTGCCAAACACGCGGCGTTGTCGTTCTTAACGACGTGGAGCTTTTGAATGTTCTTCGAAACTCAGTTTAGAATACTTTTATCAGCATCCAAACAACGATTCCGGATTAAGTTGAACAAGTATTTGCGACACTCGCAACTCGCCCATGAGTTGACGTGAAGACCTACCAATTTCAACTCGAAAACACGTCCGCTAACCACCAATCCAAGTTTGCATCAATAGCGAGCTCCGCTGGTGAAAAGCTCAATCCATCGGCTCCGCGTCGTGACTGTTGTTGCAAACTCTCGTCAGAACACGACTGCTTGCATCACCTAGAAAGAGAATGGAGATCCTCGATGACCTCGACGGGAATCGTGACCAATGGGAAGAAGCGGCTGCTTTAGCTGCAAACCTCTTGTCGAGGCTCGTTCTGTATAGAGCTGACGATGCTGAAGGAAATCCCACAGTAACCCTTCCATAGCATCAGCGATTTCACTGGTAGAGAGTTGTATTGGCAATTTATCGGAAACCTCCGAGACTTTCCTTGCCATGCATTCCGCAACCTGGCATTCGAGCGGCAACTCGTTTCGACAAGTACTTGTTCGAAGCTCTCGTCAAAAGTATTGCCGATTACGTTGACTTCGTAAAGGAATGGGATGCAGAGTCAGCTCGCCTAGCTTTCCGAGCAAAACAAAGTTGGCTCTTTCGTTTCTTCGCACCCATTTTGCGATTCTCGCTCTCGATACGAACGAGAAAGAGACTCAAGGACGATTCGAATCTGCCATTTTGAAATTGCTACTATCGATTTGGAGTGACTGAATAGTGTTTCCTGCCTACGATACAAAGAGGATGCGGCCAAAAAATTGATAACCTTGTTGCACTGACCGCGCATGCGAAAAACCTTCGACCAAAAACCATCTAACCTTGAAAAGACCGGTGGAGAGGTTGGCGGAATAAACCAACCTCTCGCAACCGGCCATCGAAGAAACTCTTCGACCCTTTCGACCTAGTTATTCCTCGATAGGTTGCGTCCCCGCAGAGCCTATCACGAGAGTTTAACGCCTATGCGAAGCTGATTGCCACCTGCCGAGCCTTGCAATATACACCAAGTGTCAAAGCCTCATGGGAATTGAAAAACACCTCCGCAAAGAAGATATGTTCGGCTGCTCGACCGTCCACCAAAAGTATCTCCCCTTTACCGATCGGTCCCCTATTTCCGTAGCAGAACTTCTTTATTGCATTGAAAACATCCTGTGCCGTGACGTGAGGAAACGCTTCCACGAATCTTCGTGAACGAACAAAGTATCGGAGTGGTTCGTCAGACATAGGGTGGTTGGGATGTTGGCTTACCATCCCAAAAACTTGGCTGTCACTGGCCTCGACGGCTTGCCAAAGTGTCGACGTTATCGTATTTCCAAAGAGCTTACTCAGTCGCTTGACGTGTTCAAATTCGAGCTTCGAATCATTGAGGTGAACTTGAAACATGTCTTGGAGAAACAAAAGACGACCAGCCGCAAAATTTGCTTCTGATTCGACTTGCTGTTCACAAGCAAGGCTCAGAGTTCGTTTCCAATCGCCGTGCATTACTGCTTCGTGCCACGGCAAAATGCTATGGCCAATCTCATGAGCTTCTCCCCAGCGTTGTTTTGCAGACGGTAACTCAGAATCAATAAGGATGCGCTTTCTGTCTGGTACCCAGAGCGCCTTGAGCTCCCACTTACGTATTGCATCTATGAGCAATGAAGGCCGGTCAATTATCTGCTTGCCTGCAACTTTCAGCCGGTGAATCGTCTCATTGATTACGCCGGTGTTCGATGATGAGTAGAACGCAAAATCGAGCCGAAGCAGTTCTCGAACGATTTCAAGTCGAAGAGGTGGTTCTGGATTATCTAGGTCATTTAGAATTTTCGTGATTCGTTTATCGATGTCATTCGACGTCTTGGAATCGAGATAGCTGTTCTTCAATCACGCATACCCCCATCCGAGACCTCTACCAGCACCTTCACAAACTCTTCTAACGCTTCCCGCTCATTGACTGTCAGTTTAGCGGTCGACTCAGATCGAGCCGCAAACTTCAATGCAGCATGACTGATTTCTGGCCGGGGTGTTGCAAGCCCAGCCACTTCCATGAGCCTCCCTTCGGGAATTTTCAATGCTTTTGCAAGCTGAAAAACCGTTCGAACACGTGGAATCGTCTCGTCGTGCATCTCGATCTCAACGATCTCGCCTAATTCGATATCCGCTTCAATTGCAAGTTGCTCAACTGACATTCCCAACTGCCTTCTTGCGAACTCTACTAATCGACCAAAAACTCGTTGTACATCCGAATGAGCGGGAGCGAGCAAGTCAAGATCACAGGCCATCCCACCAACTGAAACCGATGGGCATGCATCTTCTAATTCCGCCATACGTAGTAGCCACTCTCTTGAGGGGCCAGTTCTATTTGATTGTTGTGTCATTTATAGCCTCCATCAGTCAGAAATTTCTCAGCACCTTCTTGCGTTAGTTCGAAATACATGAGGTCTTGTTTTGCAGCATCATACCCAACCTCCACCATCCCACACTTTCGGTAGAAATCCTCAGCTCTCGTCAATGAGTGTAGACCAACTCTACCTTTGAACCCCTCATCTAGACTTTGCTGCAACGCTCGCCAAAAAAGCTGCAATCCAATGGTCCTGAAAAGTCCAGGGCGATTGATATCATGAATCACCCAATTCCAAGGAGCTATCTCCAAGAAATCTAGATAGACAAGTGGCTTGCCGCGATCAGCCTTTAGTCTCGCTGAATATGAAGCGGTACGAGTCATCATCACTCCCTGCCACTTTTTTTCGCAAACCAAGCCAAATCCAGACGATTCAAGAAGGCGTAACGCTGGTGCTTTCTTGGACCAATCCCAGTGCAAACTTTGCGGCCACTTTCGGCGGTCAACGCCTGCGGCAAGTAACTCTTGCATCAGGTCAGAGCGCTCCGGACTCCACTCTCTTTCAACAATGAGCAAATCGGTTGGTGCCAACCCTTCCAAAATAGTTGCAGCAAGGAAATCACCGCTTGCACGATCCTGAATCGAAATGTCGAACGAACTCACAGTACCATGACCTCAGCCTTTTCCTTCTTCGCTTCGTCTTCAAAAAAGAGCTTGTCTCCTCGCTCGATTCTAGTGCTGACCATCTGGTACAGGCGAAGTGCTTGCCGAATAACCGCAGTTTTCGACAGGTCTTTCTTTTCAGACAGTTCGTCAAGTGCGAGCATTTCAGCATCGGTCAGATTCAAAGTCATCGTCTTTTTTGCGGCCATTTCGTCGTCTCCTACATTTAGTATGGATTATTCGGCTAAAAAGTCAATTGACTTTAGCCAAAAGATGGCTATAAATTACACACCTCGCCTGTCGCCGCAGCAGTGTCAGGTCTGAATTAGCAGCTTTTTTAAGGGATTTAACGATGGCGAAGAAGAATGTGCATGTTGTGCCGCAAGGCAACAAATGGGCGGTTAGGCCAGAGGGCAGCAAGACGCCGGTTTCTACCCACTTAACCCAAGCAGCCGCAGAGAAAGTGGGCAAGCCGATTGCTCAGGCAAATCAAAGCGAGCTCGTAATCCGTCGTCCTAATGGGCAAATTCGCGACAGGGACAGTTACGGAAACGACCCGTCGCCTCCTAAGGACAAGAAACATTAATCGCAGGAAGGAGATTTTCGGATGTTAATTGCAGACTCGCAACTGGACGTATTCGTTTCCAAAGTATTGCATCTTGGAAGTGGAAAACGGAAAGAGTACATCGCACAGGTTGACTACCTGATCGATAGATTGACCAAAAAAATCGAGAATGACTCGTCGTTCAGCGTTACTGGCTTCCGAAAGACGGGCTCCCTCGTAAAAGGCACGGTGCTCAAGCCACGTGGTGATTTTGGGGTAGACGCCGATATTGCAGTTTTCCTGGACGTCTCAGAAGCGGAAAGAGAAGATGTTAGTAAACTTCACGAGATCATTCGAACGCTTTTGATTTCGGTCTATCCATCAAAAAAGGACGAGGATTTTTTGGTTCAGCCAAGAACGCTTGGCATCCACTTTCATGACTCTGGACTCGATGTCGATCTTGTTCCTGTCATCCCGATTAAAGCAGAGCCAGGGTTTGGTTGGCGATCCATTTGTTCAATCGATTGGATACGAATCGTTCGAAATGGGAAGGGACAAACACGAATATGCTTGGATGAACGAGGCAATTTTCTCCAAACTTCACTTTAGCTCGGCAGTGTTTGTCGACGTTACGGGATTGCGGCCAAATTGCTTTGTAGAGCTTGGATACGCACTCGGTAATTTGCAAAAAGTCATACTCTCAGCCGAAGCGAGTACCAAAATTCCATTCGATGTTAGCCCACTCGAGTTTTTCATGTGGGACAAATCTTCCTCGACCGATAAGCTTCAAACTGACTTGGATATTCATTGGAAACGTAACAGTGACCGTCCTGGCCTTGTCAATGCAAGGAGAGCATAGTGAAACGCGATCGATACTTCTCTGTCGACATCGAATCATCTGGTCCAATTCCGGGCATGTACAGCATGCTTTCTCTTGGTGCTTGCGCGGTTGATGCCCCCGATGTTTCGTTCTACGTCGAATTACAACCCATTTCCATGGAGTTTGAAAAGGAGGCTCTGGCCGTAACAGGTTTCGACCTTGGACACCTTCAAAAACATGGCGATCAACCATCGATTGCGATTCCAAGGTTTAGCCAGTGGATTGAAGACCATACACGTAGCCACAAGCCTGTTTTCGTTGGTTTCAATGCGAGTTACGACTGGCAATTCGTAAATTGGTACTTTGTGACTTTTTGTGGAAGGAACCCATTTGGATTTGGCAGCGTCGACATTAAGTCGTTTTTTATGGGCCTAACAGGTTGTCATTGGCATGAATCTACTTCGAGTCAACTCCCTCTTGAGTTTCAACCCGATACTCCTCAAACACATAACGCTCTAGAAGATGCAAAAGCGCAGGCATCGATTTTCAGAAAAATGCAACATGCTGCAAAAGCAGTACATTAGAAGGCAGAGTTTTTCGAGGGACTTAAGGGCCTGTGAAAGGAAACCGACCAATTTTTCAATGCCTTCATCGACGTTCGATAGCGGTTGGTAATCGTCTAAGCTGAATCGATCGAGGTCTTGGAATAACTCGAAGACTACTTCACGGGCTTCGTTGGCGTTGGAAACAGCAGCTTCCAGTTCCAATCGGGTTCGCTTTAACTCGGGGTCGCCTAGAGCTGCCGTGTACAAGTGCTCGTAATTGAGTCGCTCAGATAGTTGACCAAGTATCTGCGTTCTTAGGTCTTCCGCAACCTCCCCTTTCTCGTCCACCTTTCCGAGAGCTTTCGCGATCTCCTTTAGTTTGTCATCCAGCAGCAAGAAGATTTTTCCTTCAATTGTGTCCGACAGCACTAGATTGAATACTTGCGCCGTGTGCTTTTGGCCATAGCGGTGAATTCGCCCAATTCGTTGCTCCAAGTCCATTGGATTCCAAGGTAAGTCGAAGTTGAAAAGAATGCGAGCATGCTGCAAGTTAATCCCTTCACGGCCAGCCGCCGTGCAGATCATGACTTTTGGGCCACCAGCCTGTTTGAATCGCTTTTCAGCAGCGGCCTTGGTGCCGTGGTCTCCGCCCTTCAGGACAACAACACCTTGACCAGGATATGCACGGTCGATTTGCTCTCCAAGCATCTCAACACTACCAAGGAATGTTGCAAAGATGACAATTTTTTCGTCTGGATTCTGTCGCCAAAGAACTCCCAGTGCGGAAATGAGCTTTTCGACTTTGGTTTCAATCTGTTGCGGGAACTTTTCGAGTAGCGTTCGAATTCGCAATCGTTCCTCGGGCAAAGCCAAGGCAACGGAAGTTATGGCAGCGTCTTCGGCTCCTCCCGTCGCTGTCTCGGATGAGAACTCGCTCGAATCAAGAGCCAATTCCTCGTCGTTCATCTTTTTGAGCAACTTGCGTTTCAGGTCGGCAAGGACTCCCTCAACTTCGATATTACCCATCCGATCATCAGTCAATCCGTATTCAATACGAATCAGCGCACGAGCCTCCCGGAAGGTTGCGTCTCGGGCCTCAATGTCGAGTTGGGAATCGTGCAACAGTCCCTCTTGAATCGTAAGAGCAATCATTCGACGGCGAAGTGTGCGGTGCACGGCAGCAAAGCTAGACGCCGCAATTTTTTGGAAGATGGTCATCACAAAACCGAGGCCTCGGCCTTTGTTCCCTTGCTTCTTTGCCAAGGCAAATCCATCCATGAGGTAAACTTGCAGTTCGTTGTAGAACTCCCGCTCTGGCTCAGACATCAACAGTGATTCTGTATGAACTCCCCGTCTGGCGAAAAGCGTCGATCCGTCTGGCTTGCAAGCATCCGCTTTGGTTCTTCGGAAAATAACGCTATTCAAGCGGTGTCGATTTTCCACCATATCTTCCGCACTGGAGAATAGTGTTGGATTCAGCAGGTGAACCAACATCCAGAATCGAAAATGGTCGCCCTGATGTGGCGTTGCTGAAAGAATGACTAGATCGCGACAATGGCCTTTTAAAAACTCCGCCAACTTGTAGTTCTCAGTCTTCTTGGTCTTACCGCCAGTTTTGTAGGCCGTCAGGTGATGCGCTTCGTCGAAGATCACGAGATCCCAGGGCGGTGCTTCTTCGAGCCGCTTCATCCGAGCCCGAATTTTGAGAGTATCGATACTCGCAATCAAGCGGTCGTGCTTGGCGAACGCATTTGACTTGCGGTCAAAGACATCGCCTTCGCTACCGAAGACTTCGAAATTGAGGTTGAAGACTTCGTTTAACTCGCGATGCCAGTTATTGACTAGACCGGCAGGTACGACCATCAAAGCTCGATTCAGTTCACCTCGACTTGCAAGTTCGCGAAGCAGCAAAGCAGCTTCAATGGTCTTGCCTAGCCCTACTTCGTCAGCGATCAAGAAGCGTCGAGGCGATGAGGTGGCAATACGATGCGTCAGAACCACTTGATGGGGTAACAAATCGATACGTGCTGATGTAAGTGCCGCCGCACTATCGATGAGTGGCAGAGCGTGCGCCTGATACGCAAGCCATGCTCGATTGGCTCGTTGGGTTCCGGAACCAGTACTTTGGACAATCTGTTCTGTGCGACCGAGTGCGGGGGCAAGCGTTCCTATCGAAACTTGGCGTTCACCCGATGGGAAAAACACTCTGGCGAAACCGCTCGATTGCGTAACAACGACTATCGACCCGCTAAAGGACCTCTTTGAATGAGCACTAACATTGAGAATCCGGACAATAGCAATGTCCCCAAGCTCCTCACGGTCAACGATGTTGCGAAGCTTTTAAAGCTCTCGACAAGGTCCGTATGGAGGCTGGTGAAGGCGAAAACAATCGTGGAACCGATTCGAATCGGCGGATCCATTAGGTGGCGACCAAGTGATGTCGCAACGTGGATCGCATCGATTCCGCAGAGCGAAAAATCGTTGGAGGAAAATTTGTTGCAAAACCAGATGATCGATCAGCAGGATCACGCTACGATCCAGAGTAGGGAGTCATCGTGAATCCAAACGACAAGCTACTATTATCGTCAAAAGAGGCAGCCGGTTTGCTGAGCATTTCAGAACGTACACTTTGGACGATTACGAACGCTGGCCAGATTGCATGCGTGCGAATCCTTGGTGCCAAACGGTATGCACGAACCGATATCGAAGAATTTATCAGACAACAAACGGAGCGTTCTCGATCTATTCCACAGCAGACCGACGGTCGCGCAAATCCCTAATTCCGAATTTCACAGTTTCAAAGTCACGACGAAAGTTGCCAAAACCATGGCTTCGCTCAGCACCAAATCCGACGGCTCGCGAGAGATCTACATTGTCATCGGCGATACTCGACCCAAGATTCAGCTTGGAAAGATTCCCAAGAAGGGCGCAGAACGCGTTCTCGCGAAGGTAGAGTCACTGTTGGCTTGCAATACCTCTGGCTCCGCACCGGATGGCGAAGTATCCGCCTGGCTTGGAAGCCTTCCTTACAACGACAAGCTTTTGGAAAGGCTGGTTGCACTCGGATTGACGGCGGCAAGACCGAAAGCCGAAACCGAAGAGCCAGTAAAGCAAACAATCAAAACGCTGGTGGATAAATTTGTTATTCACAAGCGACCGCTCATCGCGAAGAGTTCGATTGAAAAACTCCAGGGATCGTTGGCACGACTTACACTGTTTCTGGGTGACGATCGCGATATCACGACTATTACTGTCGGCGATGCTTCGGCCTTTGAATCGTGGGGGCGAAAAGAAGGGGCGAGCGAGGCCCATCAACGAACACTCAACCGATATGCAAAACAAGTTGCGTCGTTCGCGGTGGACCATGGCTGGATTCCGTCGAATCCGTTTCGGAAGCTCAAGTCCACAGCGCTCGCGGCAACGACTCGGCACTACGTCTCGCCCGAAGACACTGAGTCACTTTTGAATGCTTGCCCCTGCTTGCAATGGAAAATCTTGATCGGATTGGCACGCTATGCCGGTTTGCGGGTACCAAGCGAGGCATTCGCAATTACTTGGGACATGGTTGATTGGGACAGGAAAGCGCTATTCATTCCTAGCAAAAAGACTCGTCGCTATGCTGAGTCGCGAGTGTGTCCGATCCTGCCGGAGCTGATGACGCTGCTCGAAAAAGGCTTCGATCAAGCGCCGGAAGGAGCAGAAACGATTGTTGCATTATCCAACGGCAACGTCCGAAGGAAGCTTCCGGATATCATCAAAAATGCAAAGCTGAAGCCCTGGGAAGACCTATTTCAAACCCTTAGACGATCCTGTGAAACTCACTTCGTATCGTTGGGGCATCCAACGCACGCTGTTTCAACTTGGCTTGGTCACTCCAATCAAGTATCAAAGGATCATTACCTGATGATTACCAGTGATGCTTTCACAAAAGCGACCGAGACAAAAACCGACCTAGTGGACCGTCCGAAAACCCGCTCGTTAAAATCGGGGGCAGAATCGGGGGCAGTAAGCAGCCGAAACGACTCGCAAGGCCAAGAAACGAGCGAGTCGACCAAAAAAGTGGCTAAGACAGCAAACGAAGCAAGCCCTGGAGATTTCCAGGGCTTGCTTGAGAATGCGACGAAATGCGAAGTGGTCAGGGGCGGGCTTGAACCGCCGACACACGGATTTTCAGTCCGTGGCTTTTTGCCACCTCGCAACTAGACTGAATTAGTTAGTACACTCGAACACGGAGAAAACCATGCATCTGACGACAGCGGTCGATCAGATCGCGACGGAATGTGATCTGGCGAAATCAACGATTGGACAGTACCGAAAAGCAGTTCTGAGGTACTCGGAGTACATAGGAAATCAGGCTGACAGCACAGACCTAACAGGTCCGCGTCTCAATGAATTTGTTGCGTTTTTGCAAACTCAAGTGACAAATACGACTGCGTCGAACTATCGCCGCGCTCTCTGCCGTGTCTGGAATTTCCTGACTCAAGAAGAAGGTAAACCATCCTACGAAATCCGACGTCTGCGTCGCCCCAAATCGGTCGAACAACCTGTGGTCGCCTGGTCGTTGTCCGATCTTCGCCTGCTGCTCAGCAGTTGCGAACAGTTTGACAATCGCACGCTAAAGATGGGGATTTTGGCACGTGATTACTTCCTCGCGTTGCTTCTCGCCGCATACGATACTGGGCTTCGCCCCAGTGATTTGTTCCTGATTCGTTGGGATCAACTCAGCAAGGCAGACCGAGCGATTACGTTGATCCAGCACAAAACTGGGAAGCCGCATATCGTGTTTCTGAGCGATGAAACGGTCGCAGCTATCGAGACGATCCGTGGTTCGAGGGAGCGAATTTTCCCTCTAAAGTGGGGCGGGATCCGTCGTTGGATGGAGCGGATTTTTGAAGAGGCAGCAAAGCAGGGATTTGTGCGATTGCCCGGAAAGAATCTTGGTACACTTAGAAAGACCAATGCGACCCAGGTGTTTATCGCAGACGGCGAGGCAGCTGCTGCTGAATCATTGGGCCACACTAGCGGTACTCGCATCGTTCGCAAACACTACATAGATCATAGAGCCCGCCGACAGTATTCCGTTCCTAGGCGTCCGAATGGCAGCAACTGACAAGGATATTCTGAATGCGATCGAAGCGGAACGAACCCGCTGCGTGGAACTTCTGGAATGTTATCGCGGTGAATTCGAGGGTACGACCTTCATTCACTTGTGGTGCCGGATCCGCAATCAAATAGCGGCTGGCACGGATCCGGCCAAAAGCGATTTCTTTTCCCAGTTTCTAGAATCAGACGACTCCGAAGAATAGCCTGCGATCGCTGGCCACCATTCGCGCGCTATCTTAAGTGTGATCGTGGGACGATCAAGGGTGAGGCGGACGTAATTGTAGAGACGCATTTTCCATTCGAGCCATTCGCTCGCAGTCCAATCAAAATTGGGAACGTTGTCCGTGTCGGCTTTCCAAGCCCCATACTTGGCGACACAGTTACAACCGTACGTCGGAATACGGCTCTCCCAGTCACTGAGCCAAGAGGGATCCGGTTGTTTGCAACCGAACAACTCCGCCCAGAGCAGCCTGCCGGTGGCGGCGATGTCGCGCACCAGGCGTTCGGTTGGTATCACAGTCGCGACGGCCGCCTCGGGCAAGTACGAGATTTCGCCGACGACTAAAAGGTGGCTGTCCATGAGCTTGGTGCAATCACGATAGAACGCGCAGTGTAGTTTTGGAAAGTGCGACTGGAAGTCAAATCACGTACTTTTGACTTCATGATAGTTTTTACTTCCCACAGAAAATCACCGCATAATATCGTACACACTTGGTCAATGCGGGTTGAGGGGACTGACGAACTATAGATGATCGCCAACTGCTGCAACAAGTATGGGCTTATTGGCAGTGGTTCAGGTGATAACTGTGGCACGGCTGATACAAAATCGATGTCTCTCACACCTGATTCCAAAAATCCTTGCACGCATCCAGGTCCGTCTGCAAACGTAATTTTCACCGGACATTGCCCGGCGAAAATAGAACTATTCGTAATCGTCGGTGCCGTCCATGAAACGGGATACCGTCCATTGTCAGCCGACGCGACTGTGCCCGTCGATGTTGTTGAGCTGACGCTGATACAAGGAGTGGCGGCGAATGTTGCTGTTAAAGCGGTTCCTGCCGCGAAAGTCTGCACTCCAGTCGGAGCAGTCAGAAATGTCTTGGCACTGTAGACGGAAAACGAGCTGGTAGTGCCGATCGTGCCCGCAGCCAGCAATGCAAAGAGCTCAGCATCAGTGGCGGCCGTCCGATCAACTTCGTAGAGTCCGGTTGCGACGCAACAGTCGTCTAGACCTGCCGAAGTTTTTCGGTGTTCGAAAAGCGTAGTCACATGGGCGGCTTGGTACTCGACATTCAAACGCGAAACGACAAACCAGCGGCTTACCGGCTCCACGTCATCGGCAGTTTGTGCCATCGCTTTAAACAAGTAGAGATCGATGCTTTTCTTGCGCCATCTGGCCATGAGAAACCGCTCTTCTCGCTCATGATTCACCTCATGGAGTGTGTTGCAAAGGTATGAAGCGGTATCGCAAGCATTGACAGTGACTCCGTTAATCTCTAACGATGAAGCGTCCTCGGCAACGGTCGGGTACGCAAACGTTCCCGGGACAGTCACGGCGATATTGTCACGGACGTAAACGTCATGGAAAGCTTCGGCTTCGCGTTCGTCGTAGGCTATCAGTGCGGATTTAACTTCGGTCCATGTGCCGTCGATGACCACTTCGCGCGTCTTGTAGCAGCACCCCGAGATTGCATCCCAATCCCCGGCGTTGGCGATCGAGAGTGTTTCGCCGTTGATTGTGACGTCCGGTAGATCGTCATGTGCAACACAGCAGCCCGAACCCGTACCATCGCAACATCGTTTGAAGAGGGGCATTTATGGACACACGTCGAAGACGCACCAACGGCCGTCTATCGTAAAGAGGATGACTTTCCGACCGGCTGCTATCGCTGCTCCGGATTCGTTGAACACCAGAACTTGGGATGTGGTATTGGTCCAGCCGGTGTTGGTTGGCTTGCGCATATAGACATAGCCTGTGGCATTGGCGGCTATGCTGCTGACCGTCGTGGCCCATTTTGCGTCGCGATGGACGCGGGCGCTTGGCATTATCGATTCGCCACCAGCTCCCTGTGTATTAGACAGGATTAAGTCGGCGTCGGCTGGATTGAAGGCTACTAGCTCGGCTTTGGCGGCCATGGTTTCCGCGGAAACTTTCGAATGGGATTATCGGTGTGATTATCTGAGGAAGGCGAACGAGATTGGACGGAAGCCGATGAACTCCAGTTCGTCCGGATCCTGTTCGTCGGACTTCGCGGTCCCATTGGTGTTAAGGGAAACGAGCGTGGCGGACTGTAGCCTCGTCACGCCAGCGGCTTTCGCAGTTGGGAAATAGTCGTAGCCCATGTCGAGTGGCCGATTAAGCCACTCGCTTTTTTTGTAAGCGACGGAGTAATTGATCTTTACCGCTGCCATGCCGTAGAAGTAGCCGCGTTCAAAGCCGCTCACGGTGCATTTGAGCGTGTGAATCGGGAACATGCCTGCCCGAACAGTATCTGAGTTGATGGTGTCGTTGCGATCACCGATTTGCTTGTCGGTGACTGAGTTCGCTTCGTACTGGAAAAAGTCGTAAACGATGACGGGGCGATTGACGACCAGCGGTTCCGGAAACTTGCTGCCGGCTGAATTGATGTACTTCTTCGGCGTGGCTGAAAAGTCTTTGTACATGACCTCGGGATAGGTCTCGACCTTGCCGGAGTAGATTGGTAGCCAGGTTGTCGGGTCGGGGTTGGAGCTGTTCGTGTCCTGCTTTTCGGTTTGTGTGCTGTACTCGCAATCGACGAGCCAAAGGTATGGGCTGGTCGTGTCTTGCTTTGGGTCGACACTGGTGCAGATGGCTTGTGCAAGTCCAGGCAGTGTACTTAGTCCGACCTGGGGCAGTCCAGTTGTCGACAGGACAGCGAAAGGGTTTTCGTTTTTGATGCTGGAATAGATGACTGCCGTGCGGGTTTCGGTCCAAACTGGCCCCTCTTTCGTTTTCGAAAACTTGCCACCCATGCCCTTCTTCCAGCCTTTGACGATTGTTGCCATTATCTTGCTGCCCTGACTACGGGGGAAGTCGCAAGAGATTTTGCAATCTCCTCTTGCACCTTGAGTTGAGCAGCTCGGATCCGGGCTGCTTCGGTCTCCTTTGCGTCTTTGCCTTTGTCGCGTTCGAGGAGCAGCTTATAAGCCTCGACCGATCCGGCCTGCACGCTGACCGCTCCGCGTGGTCCGTTTTCGAATCCGGATTGGGAATAGGCTTGACGCGAGGCTTTGTTGAACGTGTCCGGACTGATAAGTTTTTGTTGCCGCAGCGACTCGAGTTCGCGCATCTTGTCGATGAGCTTTTCTTGCGGGGCTGTGAATTCTTTCGAGAGGTCTGCCGCTTTGCCTCGGTTCTCGTTTTGCTTTTTGAGAGCTTGCTCTTGATTGGCTAGTCGATCGATCTTGGAAAAATCGAACATGCCTTGTTCGCGGAGCTCGGCGTGAAGCGTCACCCGTTTGCGAATCGATTGCTCTTGGACGCGTGCCTGCTCGGCAGACATGGATGCCAGGATCTGTTGAATCTGGATCTCTTGTCGGATGGCGTCAAATTTCTTTTTGACGTGTTCGCTGGCTCGCTGAGCAGCTTTCTCCTGTTCCTCTCTCGCCTTGCGTTGGTCGTCGTCTGCCTTTTTTTGGAGCGTCGCGAGCTCCTTTGCTTTTTCCTTTTGCCGTTCGTAGCCCGCAAGTGCGCTATCCACGTTGCTGGTCTTGGAGTCACGATCGCGTGCTTTGGCTGCCGAAGCGTCGCGAGCCTTTTGAACTGCGTCTAGATTCTTTTGGCCGGTGTCGAACGTAAAAGCACTCTGGATATCTTTTCCGACTTCGGACCAATTAAGCGTGACGATATTGTAGAGCGTCGTTTGCAGGACGTTGGCGGCTTCGTAGGCATCGTAGAGAGTGCCTGCGAACACAACGCTGGCGTCGACGATCGCAGGGAGGTAGTCGAGGTAATGCGAGAAACTGCTCGCGCCCTCGGCGATGCTAGTGTAGATTACCTCGAGAACAGGGGCCGCCTCCGCAGAAACTTGTCGCCAAAGTCCGGTAGCCACCATGCCGAGACGCGACCACTCGTCGTTCATACTGTCGACGCCCTCGGCCTGACCCTGGGTGAGGTTGACCCGCGTCTTGTCGGACCATGCGGCCATGTCCTTTAAGTGTTCAGGCCCTTCTCGCAGGCCGACCACCATTGCTGCTCCCGCTTTACCGAAGAGCTCATAGGAGAGGACGAGTTGGTCGGTCGGGTTCTTCATTTCGAGAGTGCGTTTGGAGATTTCCTCCAGGGCCTTGGCTGGTCCCATTTTGAGCAGTTTGCCAGCGTTAAGGCCGGAGGCTGTGAGTGCGTCGAAAAGTGATCCGGTTTGGGAAGTGTTGGCCTCGGCTAAGTGGAGCGTCATCTTGGAGACCGCAGCGTCTATGCTGGCTGGATCCATGCCCGACGATTCGGCGAATGAGAACCGCGTGTTCGAGAGATCGCTGAAAGTCATGTTGAGCTTTCGAGCGGAGTCGTTGACCTCGTCGATCAGCTTCATTTCTTCGGCAGTGTAGTGCCATGCAACGCCGAGGGCGGCGACGCCAGCAATTGCAAGACCGACTCCCGTGGCGATGCCTGCTGCGCCAGCAATGCCTATTCCGGAAGCGAGGCTCGAGGTTGAGGCGACCTCTTTCCACGTGCTGTTGTATGTCGCGGTTTTGGCGAGTGATACGTCGATCGCTTTGTGATAAGCGAGCTGGTCCGCGATCGATCGCGATTGGCCTACCTCATGGGGGATGAGAGCGTTTCGGACGGGCTGTTGATTGCGAACGATGAGTCCGGTACCGGATCCGATTCGCGCCTGTGGACCGTTGCGGCGAAATTCAACGTCAATGATGTCGTCGGATGTTTTGGCCGTGGAGATCAACTGCGCCCGAACCGCTTTGATTTCCTTGACGGCATTGCGTGATCGTTTGGCAATCGATTCGATTGCATCAGCAACGCGGAGTGCACCGGCCGCTTGGCGTGCAGAGAATGCGGCTGCGATCGCGGTGGAGGTGGCCGCAAAGATTAACGCGGCAGAGGAAACACCTGGGATAGAGTTAACAAGTCCCAGGAGCGAACTCACAACCGAATTAGAGACTGGTTGAAACGCGGCCATGGTGACCGACAAATTCGAGAACTGCCGAGTGTAATCGTCCGTGCGGCGGATTGAGTCCCGCATGCTGTTGTCGAACGATTGCGTCTTTGCGCCGAGAACGACGTCCAATGTCTCGACTACGGCCATTTGACTTCACCTATTTCTTTGTGATCTTGCGGATGTATTCGACGATACCGTTGGCGTAGATTCTCAGTGCGGTGGTCCGAGTGCGATTGGCGGCACGCTTTAGGAACTTTTGACCTGGAATTTTTTTGCGAGTTTGATACTTCGCGCCGAGTGCTCGTCTTGCACCTTCGTGGCGAAAGTAAGCTTCCTGTCGAGCACGGAAGGCCGTGCCGTTCTTGCTAAGACCTTTGGCTGAACGTGATTCTTGCCTTAGTTTCCGTGCGAACCTGCGAGTAGCGGCCTCTAAATGGTTTCGTCGGCTTCCCGTCTTCCATCCCCACTCGATGAATCCGCCGTAAAAGGTCTGACCGGAGAACGCGTTATCGGAGCCTGACGTCGTGAGTCGCATGCCGACTCGAGTTCGCGATCGCCGGATGGCTCGAATCTTGATCGATCGACGAAGTTTGCCGTCGCGGGCCGGGCATAGGGCACGAGCTGCTTGGAGTGTTGGCTGGAGGGCAGGCCGTGCTGCACTGCGGATTGCTGCTTTCGCTTGTGCGCTGGTCAGTTCGAGCAGCTTGCGGTTGAGGCTGTCGCTGCCTGTTAGGACGATTGTTGCTTTGCGTGCCATGATTCACCGGAAGGATGGACAACTTGGGAGGCCAGCCGCTGCGCGGGTTAAACATGAACGCGGCTCGGAGATCCGTGCTACTCGAGTTCAATTCCGGCTTGACGGCAGGCTGCCTCAAAGGCGTCTTCGGACGATTCCTCCTCCTCGGGTGGCTCGTACCGGAACATGTCCGGACCGATGCCAGCGGTTGAACATGCTGATGCCCACAGGTCGCCACGCTCCAGGCCCAGCGGCTCAATCGAGTTGAGCAGCCGGAGCTCGGCGTAGTCGGCGGCCGAGATGCAACTTAGCCAAGCTCGCCGACTGGGGTATCCGAGGTAACTCGAGTACCGCCACTGCCACCGTCGCTCTTCGCAATCTTCGCTGGCTCCGAGGATTTTTTTGCATCGGCCTCGTTGACTTTGAAAAAGGCGTTGGTGCCGTCAGCTACTGTGAAGATTCGGGAGACGATGTTGTTTGGGAAATCGTTGATCGCCAGGGCCGTTTCAGCAAGCTTGGTTGGGGACGTTGCAGCTAGAATGTTTTCGGCATTGCATAGGCAATACGCGATCGCAAACGCTCGGAAGAGCTTTACGGATTTCTCAGGAATCCCTTGGTCGGAGCGGAACGAATCGTATGCAGCCTCGAATTCTTCCTTTTCGTCCGCGGTCAGCCGTGCGATGTAGAGGAGCTGTGGCTCACCCGGTTCGAACAGTTCCGG
>JAYVBW010000969.1:0-2199 GCA_043750255.1 Pirellula sp. | reverse complement strand
GACGGCGAGCGGCTATCAGCCTACGGCAACCTACCCGCCGAGTTCATATCCCAACGCCTTCACGAGCGCTTACAACGGTTCTGCAACTAGGGCGACCCAACAGCCACTTTTTGATACGAGCACCAATTCAACCTACAACACGGGAACAGCAAAAGCCTCTTCATCTGCGCTAAACTATCCCTATCAGCCGAATACGGCTAACACTAGCACATGGCAACGCTACCGGGCACCAACACCGCCGATTTACCGCTAAAATCTGGTTACCTAGTCACGGCAATGAATGCCGAGTCACCCTGGATTATCTTCGACTCGCCGTATCTTTCCTGCCGTAAGCTCCTTTAGATGAATCGGTTTTCCGCTATAGTAAGGCGACCGGCAGGTTCGAATGTACCAAAGTAGCAGGCACATTCCATGTGCCGTAGCGTGCGGCGGACGGCACATGGAATGTGCCTGCTACCTTCTGGCAGGTAGTTTTCAGTCTGCCGGTCGCCTAAGGAATATTCTTTAGGAAAAGATGGTGTTAAGGATGGGCAAGTAGACAGCGGTTGTTTTTTCTTTAGGCGACTTTTCATGCGAATCCTTTGTGCCGAAAATAGCCCAGTAAGTTTCGCGGGCATTTCCATACTGTTGGCCGTTGAGGGCTACACGAACATTTCGATGGCTTCGAATTTTGCTCAGGTCAAGGATATGATCGCGAGGGATTCGTTCGATCTGTTGATAACCGAATTGAGATTTGAGGATGCCGAACTTTTGGATGTGGTGGGGGAGGTCATTCAAGCATCTCCAAGTACCAAGATTTTGGTTTACACTCATCACGAAAACCCAACTTATTTGGCACGCGCATCGGCATGCAATCTGTACGACTTTGTTCTTAAAAAAATGAGTACCTCGTATTTGCTCCGATCGATTACAGTGGCCCCAAGTGGTGTCTCCCCACCTGAGTCGCTTCTGACTATGTCGACCAAGTTCCTGACTCACCCAGAACACCCAGTCAATCCGCACACAGATCATTTAACGAAACGGGAGTTGCAGATTCTATCGCATCTTGCACTTGGCCTGAGCAATCGAGAAATCAGTAGTACTCTTGGAATAAGTCTGGAAACCGTCAAGGAGCATGTTCAAAATGTACTACGCAAACTCAAGGCCAATGATCGAACGGAAGCGGCGGTCTGGGCATTACGCAAAGGCGTTCCGACCTTAAAATTGCCCTAACGCCAGTTCGCCGAACAGGTAAAAAATAAAAGGGACAATGGGAAATTCGCATTAAATCACCGCCGGCTCAAGGAGAACCAAGCGAGGCGCGACTTTTAGAACATAATGACCGCCGCCGCATTGAGATTCCCCATGGATGGCCCGATAAAGGCATTTGTTCAATAGCGATTTGACCTGTAACGAAAAGGAATACAAAGATGAAGAAACGTTTGGAATGGTTTATTGTTCCCTGTGTAGCGACCATGTTTGGCGGAAGCACTTTGACAGTAAATGCTCAAGATCCGCCTAAATTGAGATGGCTATCGGATCGGTATTCAGTGCATTCAAGTGGATGACGGCGACGATAAAGCTGAGACCGAACCGGGGCTCGAAGTAAAAGCCGTTATGGATGACTCACCTGCTAAGAAAGCCGGTATCGAGGAAGGTGATATTTTGGTCAGCGTCAACGGTGCCAAAATTAGCAAAATCGTCGATTTAACGAATGCCTTGCAGGAAGCTGGAAAAAACCAAAAAGAGGTCGCCTTCGAAGTCAAGCGAGATGGGAAAGTTGTCAGTGTTACTGTCAAGCCGACGAAGATGAAGGCGTCAGACATTGAACTTGAGAACATCCAATTAACCCTACCGACAGGCGGTTTTGTTTTAGACGGAGATGCAGTGAAGTCGTTTCAGGATCACATGAAGTCGTTTCAGGGTCAGATGAAACAATTTGGCCCAAAAGACATAACAAACGGCACCCATGTTTTGAATTTACATAGCAACTCATTCGACTTTAAGAAAGAGATCGACGAGCTGAAATCCGAACTAGCTGACTTGAAGAAAATGATCAAGGAATTGGTTGAAAGGAAGTAGACGATTCAGCGGAACAAACGTTGAGTTTTTACCTGACCGTGTCGCTCTGCGACACCGATGACCTTCCGCGGAGTGGCTCGGTAACATTGGTTGACGGCAGCAATAACTATCCTGCGCGTCGTGGTAGGTCATGGGCCC
>JAYVBW010000968.1:0-2503 GCA_043750255.1 Pirellula sp. | reverse complement strand
AATTGCCATTAATCGCTGTTCCCGTTCCAGCTTCTTTTTTCTTCTTTTTCACACTCCTGCTCGCTCGCACTCAGCCTTTGCCCAGCTCCTACGTTTTTGTTTTGCTATGTTTTTGTTTTGCTATTTGCTATCTTCCATTTGCTATAGCAATCGGCATCGTGGAATCGTGGTGATATTGCCGAATTCATGGTGCCGTATTGGAACGACGATCGGTTAACGTTCAGTTCAAGTGGCATGACCATTCGTCCGCAGTGCGACCGTAAACAATGCGATGGTTTGGTTAGACGTTGGAGGTCGCGCCAGGAACGGCGAGCTCCCAAAACCAACTTAGAAACATTCGAGGAAGCCCCGACCAGTCGTATAGGAAATCGCCGATACCGCTAAATCCGTTGAGTGCATAGGCGGCTACCAAACCCGCCACGAGAAAATTCGCCGCAGGCAAAAACATCCAGCAAAATTTACGGCCTAATCGACGTACCTCGCTGGTTCCTGTTCGGCACTGGATCGCTACTGCAGTAATGTGATAGCTGATGCCAAACCCAAGCACCAGGCATCGTAGCGACTGAAACAGAATCAATGAAACGAGCCAAAGAATGATCGTTGCGGTGGGTACAAAATAGGGCGCCGCCAGCATGACCCAATTGCCTCGGCCAAGCCATCGAACGGGAGACCCTTGGTTCTGGTTGGCCCCGTATCCAGCCCCGTATCCAATGACAGGATGAAGCATAGCGAACGCCAAAACAGACTGAGTTAGGTTCCTTTCTAATTCAACAAGTCGCCGAGCAAATCCAGTCTGAGCCAGCGTCGTGCGAACCAAAAGTACGAAAAATCCCACACCCATCACAAACAGCAAGGAATAGCCTGGGTAGGTTTGGACTTGATAAATCAACTTCCACCACGCGAAAAAAGTCAAGGGGAGCGTCAAAACGGCCAGGAATGCCGCTGGCCACTTTGTCAATTCCACCAAGCTGTCAATTCGTTTGGAAATCATAGGGAACGGTAGTGTAATCGCTAGTTGTGAGCACTTGACCACCCATTGACCTTGGAATTTAGTGCAAGACCGTTAAGCTTTTAGTTTACCGTCGATCCCAAATTTGAGTTGTCCATGAAAATTATTGAGTATGATGTTGTCGTCCTGGGTGGTGGTCCGGGCGGGTACGTGGCTGCCATACGGGCTGCTCAGCTCGGTATGAATGCAGCCTGCATCGATGACAACCCCAAGTTTGGTGGCACTTGTCTCCGAGTAGGTTGTATTCCTAGTAAAGCGCTTCTGGAATCTAGTCACCTGTACCATGATATTAAAAGCGGCATGTCCAACCACGGGATCGTTGTCGGGGGTGTCCAGCTCGATCTCGCTGCGATGATGAAACGCAAGGATCAAGTTGTCCAAACTTTAACCGGTGGAATTGACTTGCTTTTCAAAAAGAACAAAGTCACTCCCTACAGAGGCACAGGCCAACTTCGCGATGCCAACTCGGTCGCTGTCCAAATCGACGACGAAACAGTTCTTCTCCATGCCAAGCACATTATCCTAGCCACTGGCTCGCGTCCAGCCACGATGCGAGGCGTCGAGGAAGATGGCGACTTGATAGGAAATAGCACTGCGGCTCTTGCATACCCTACCGTCCCGGAGCGACTGACGGTCATTGGTGGCGGCTACATAGGCTTGGAGTTAGGAAGCGTATGGAATCGGCTGGGTAGCAAGGTAGTCGTTCTTGAGGCAATGGACCGGATGTTGCCAGGCATGGACCAAGAATTGAGTCAACTCGCGCTCCGAATTTTTAGTAGGCAAGGTATTGAGTTCCGACTGAACTCGTGGGTAGAAAGCGCACGGGTCGAAAATGGCAAATGCGTCGTTCGGTGTAAAGGCGCTGAGCCGATTGGTTGTGAACGAGTCTTGCTAGCTGCAGGTCGTGTGCCAAATTCGGCCGGGATTGGACTTGAATCGATCGGAATTGTACCCGACAAACGAGGCTTCATCACCGTCGACTCCAACTATCAAACTTCCACAAAGGGTATCCACGCGATAGGTGACCTTATCGGTGGCGCAATGCTCGCGCACAAAGCCATGGAGGAGGCAGTCGTGTGTGTCGAACGCATTGCTGGAATTCATTCCCATTTCAATTACGACTGCATTCCGGCCATCGTTTACACGCACCCAGAAATTGCAACTGTCGGCAAGACCGAAGAGCAACTCAAGGAGGCTGGAATCGAGTACAAGAAGGGTATCGGTGCCTACGGTGCCAATGGTCGCGCTCGAACTCTTGGTGAAATCGAAGGACGCGTAAAAATCCTTGCCGATGCCAAGACCGATCGTGTCCTGGGTGTCCACATTATTGGTGCTCGAGCAGGCGATCTCATCGCCGAAGCGGCTATTGCCATAGAGTTTGGTGCAAGCAGTGAAGATATCGCCCGATCCTGCCATGCACACCCAACACTTGCTGAGACTTTGCACGAAGCGGCGTTGGCGGTCGATAACCGAGCGATCCACTCCGCATAACCA
>JAYVBW010000967.1:0-2664 GCA_043750255.1 Pirellula sp. | reverse complement strand
TCTATCCGATCCTGCAGGAGTAGTCGAATCGGCGGGAGCCAATGTCCGCGTTGGATTGAACCAAATTGTGGAAGACGCTGAAAGCTGGGTAATGCGGCTAGGGCTAAGTCCACATGTGGATGGGAAGCCTTGCGGCTGCGGACGACGCTCGGTGGTCCACCCCACGCTCGCCACTCGAACAACGCCACAAGATACCTTATAAGTTCGGTCAGAGCATTGCGTGTCACCGCCTCCACTCGAGCCACCGCTTTTTGATGGAGGATGCAATTCGATATACGAGACCCTTCCGTCGTGGAATTTCACCGCAATCCTGGCAGTAGTCATATTCGTCTAGACACAGATCGGTGCAACCGGCAGCAACACTTGACAAAGGTCCGAATTTGCCGCCGCCATCAGACATCTTCGGCCCAGTGCTATACAGGTGAAATGACGCTTCCTCGACCGGCCTGTAAATAAATGGTTCGCTTGTGAATGGGTCAAGTGGCAGTTTCGATAGAAAACGTGGTGTAAGCGAAGTGAGATTATCCGGAAACTTACCGTACAACTCGTACGAAGCCCGAAGTGCCAAATCGACAACAAGTAGGCGCATTAACGCAAGAATCTGTTGATCCTGGTTAAGTATCAACTTTCGTCTATCCGAATCCGGAAGATCTGCGATTTGTTGACAAAGTTGAAGCAACTCTTTCTGCTCGTCCTGAGATAAACCGCATTCTTCCGGGTCTTGCAGTTCCATTGACGTTAAATCGCACGTATTGTCCTCTTGTCCAACAGCGATCTCCCATTCATTGTCCCTTTCAATGATATCGGCGAAGGGTTCACGCTCCGCTTCAATACGCTGGAGGTTGCCTATTAGCTCTTGACGTGTTGCATGATCCAATTTGGCGCGAATCTTGCGGAGTGTTTCCATCGCGATCCCCGAAATCGCAATGCCAACCTGAAGATCAGTTACAATTCCGCCACGTCGAGTCGCATTCGCCAATTCGAGGATATCTATGCCGCACCGCGCCGCAGTTTTGTTGTCTTCGTTCGATGCTGCCAACAATGCCTGGACTCGGAAAGCACGAGCGAGATTCCTTAGGTTCTGAATGTCATTCAAATGCTCCAGATAAAGCGACTTCACATAGCGAACCTGGACGGCACATCGTTGACCCAACGCATGTCTTGCCGCTTCAAGCACAGAAAGGTTTGGTTCCAGGAATCCAGCAGCAGCCGTAATGTTATTACCGTCGATTTCGGCAAGTGCGTCCGTCTCCGTGAGCTGTGACGCCCATGCTACAAGTGCTTCATAAGGAGAGATCACCACCATCGTATCACCCCTGCAAAAAAACTCGTCGTTTTAACCCAGTTGGGAATTGAAGAACCAGTATTTGGAAAAAAACACGCCAAGACAATACGCTCTCCGCTTAAGTCTTTCCGATCAAGCAGGCTAACGCACTTTCATAGCGTGTAGACCATCCTTGTGGAAACCCTAAGGTTGAGATGGCAGCGTCAGTCCATGCGTTCTTTGGCATCAGGTACTGGGGTTCCGGACTTGTCGTAGTATAGCGGGAAATCCGCGCTTCCGTAAACGTTTTCAGCGGGCAAGTATTCGTAGGTGTACTTGCTCCGTATCGTACCATCTTGCCGAAGATAATATCCAACGCCGCCATTCGATTTGTCATAGGTCTCTGTCGCGATCTCGTGGCCATCGGGTCTGAACCAAGTTGCGCGATAGATCAGTCCGCGAAAGTACCATTCGCGAATCATCAGTGCACCGTTGTCGTAGTGATATTCCGCTTGGCCGGTGCCACGTGGAAAGCCGCTCTCGCTCTTGTAATATGTCCCGGGCAACGCATCCCAGTACTTGGGAATCGCAACAAGCGCCGCGACCAGTGCGACGATTACTAACAGTTTCTTGATGCGGTATCTCACGATGAAGCCTACGCTGAATTCAACGACGGTTTTCCCATGTGCAGTATCGGCGGGTAACGTGTTCTTACCCGGTTTAGGACTGTTCTCCCTGAGGTTCGGGGAGTTATCCCACATTTGTCAAATCTATTATCACCGATTCACTTCAGTCTATTCAATCCTGCATGCGTAGTCTAATCGGCTGGAGCCAATGTCCACAGTTGTCATGAACCGACTTTTGGAAGTGGCTGGATCCGGGATTCGGATATGTCCACATGTGGATGGGGAGCTTGCGGCCTAGGGAAGAGGCTGGTTGCTACTAGACCGATCCTGCAGGAGTACGACGCTTCCACAGTTGATGAGCTAGGAGTGAATCCAGCCGAATTTGGGAATCGCAGCCACCCAAAGCCACCCCGCGAAACTGGCCGAATTCTCAACCGCGATTCATAGCGACCAAAGTTAGGTAGGAAGTGATAGACTCGAACTGCGACTTGGCGATATCCGCATCCTATTTTGAAGCCATGTCTTTAATCGTATCTCTATCCATTCCGAATAGGTTTTCGTTTCCGACACCGACTTGGCAGCATCATGGCAACTAAGGCAACCTTCCGAAAAATTCTGTCGCCCCTACAACAGAATACCCGGCAGGAAAACTTGGGGTAGGAAGATGAATAACGAAGGACTTTCTCTTTCCCAAAGGTCTCCTGGACTAACGCCCGATGTCGCTCACTTTAGCGGAACTGCGCGAGCTGCCTGGTGGCGAGGTGCTATAAAACG
>JAYVBW010000966.1:0-2049 GCA_043750255.1 Pirellula sp. | reverse complement strand
TGGAACAAACTTTCGACAAAGACGATCATGTTGATATAGCGATTGCCACCAACATGATCTCGGTGGGTCTTGACATCACTCGACTCGGATTGATGGTTGTGTTTGGACAACCGAAAACCAGTGCAGAGTACATTCAAGCGACCAGCCGTGTGGGTCGCGACCATAGTCGACCGGGTTTAGTGGTGACTCTGCTCAATATTCACAAGCCGCGAGACCGCTCTCACTACGAACGTTTTTCCGCATTCCATGAATCGTTTTATCGAAGTGTAGAGGCGACCAGCGTGACTCCATTCTCGCCGCGCGCACTGGATCGCGGTTTGGCAGGAACACTTATTGCCTTGGCAAGGCACGGATTCTCGGCCATGACTCCTCCACGGGGAGCAAACGAAATTCTGGAGAATCTACCTAGTCTTGAGTTTGCTGTGAATGCACTCGCACAACGTGCATTTGACACCAGCACCGAGCCAAAGATTCAAGATCGCGAACGAGTGAAGACTCTAGTAAGGGATCGTTCCAAGGATCTGCTGGATGAATGGTGCCGGATTGCAAAGGAGCTACGCGATACCGGCGGAACATTGCAATACCAGACCGAGGTCGGGTCTGCTCGCCGACTGTTGTACGAGTTTTTGAGCCCAGAACTGAAAGCATTGCCACCTCGGTACAAGAAATTTAGGGCTAACCGATCGCTACGAGACGTCGAACCGAATGTGAACCTCTGGCTTAAGACTCTTGATGGAATTGAAATCGAAGGCGAAGAAGAGAACGACCAATGAATCGACGACCTGGATCAAAGCCTCACGGCCAAATTCGCCAAAGCCAATTGGTCACATCGTTCGGACCTGGCTCAATGCTTGACCTGCCGAATCATTCCGTTCTGGTTGGCGGCCTCGAAACGTGGTCGATACCGACCGATGAAATCGTCGAGCCACGTTTAGTTGAGAAACTGAAGAACCTCTTTGACCCTCCGCTGTTGGTCTTAAAGCTTTATTCTCCACCGCCGGATCCAGATGATCCCCTCCAGCTACAAACGGGTATTACGGCATGGCAATTTCCCGAGTGGTTCATAACACAAGATATTGATTCCGACGCAAGCCGTGGAAACATACGAGCTCGAAGGCTCGTCCATAGGAATCGGCTTACGAAAGGCAAATTCATCGACGATGACAAGAAGAAACGCTCCGTGGTTCCCGTTCGATTTGTGAGGGCATGCCGAAGTGGCCATATCGGCGACATCGATTGGTACGGATTTGTTCACGGTGGCCCAGTCGATTGCCGTCGACAATTATGGATTGAAGAGCGGGGAACAAGCGGCGATCTTTCGGAAGTTTGGATTCGATGCGAATGCGGTAACGCAGAGCGAAGTGTTTTCCAAGCGGCCGATATGAAGATAAGGGCACTTGGTCAATGTGACGGTAGCCGACCCTGGCTAGGACCCTATTCCAAGGAGAAATGTGGCGAGCCCAACCGACTACTGATTCGGACTGCTAGCAACGCCTATTTTGGTCAATCAATGAGCGTCATTTCGCTGCCAGATCGGAACGATACCGTTCGAACGGCCGTCGAAAGCGTCTGGCAATTCCTTAGCGAAGTCGATGATGAAGCTTCCGTGACGTACGAACGCAAGAAGCAGCGAGTGAATCTCGTGCTCGAAAACCTGTCGGACTACGAAGTCTTTCAAGAGGTAAAGGTTCGCAGGGGTCAATCGCTTGAACAAAGGAAAAGCGTCAAGCAGGCGGAGATGGAAACTCTCATTGCCAGTAAGGATGAACTAGGGGATGACAAGCCCGATGGTAATTTTTACGCTCGATGCCTACCAAGTGAGGCTTGGACAGCGCCATGGATGGAACCAATCGAGAGAATTGTCTTGGTTCACCGATTACGGGAAGTCATCGCGCAAGTAGGATTCACTCGGTTCGAAGCGATTTCACCGGACATTGACGGTGAACTTGAGATGGGCGTTCGGCGTGCAACCTTGGCACGCGAGGTAACTTGGCTACCTGGAATTGAGAATCGAGGCGAGGGAGTTTTCATTCAGTTCAAATCGAAAGC
>JAYVBW010000965.1:0-2701 GCA_043750255.1 Pirellula sp. | reverse complement strand
TTCGATGGCCTGGAGCTTGGTGCCGCAAGGACATTAGCGACAAAGCTATCCAATACACAATGGAAAACGCGAAATAACCTATCCTATCTTGCACACTCGAAGGTGCAGAAAAAGGCAGGGCAGAAAAAGGTGTCAGGAGTCATTGTTTGTTGGTTGATGGACTCGTGGCCGTCCACGCGGGCGAAGCGTTGATTCCAGGTCAAGCCGACGGGCCGTTGATTCGACCCATGTTTCGTTACCGAACGGACTGCCGCGCTTGACGCTCCAACGAACTGCATCGATCTCTTTTTCACTCAGTGGATCGTTAACCCGTTTGGCCCAGTTGGGAAGCCTGGCGATCGGCCACGCTGTAAGTAATTTTGGATCGGGCTCCGGTTCGCTCAACCATCGGAATAGCGATCCCCATCGCCAATCTTCCGCTCGATCAACCAAGTTGGCACGCATTGCGTTTCGCTCCACATACCGTGTGACGACAAAAAAGTGGTCGTCGTCCTGGATGGGAAAACTCTTAAACCGACCTTGGTAAACATGCCCCTGTCCAGAGCTTCCGTAGTGAGCATGATAGCGTTGAGTGTGCGTCAACGTCACCCAACGCAAGAAGTCACTCATACCACCATCTTCCGTTGGCTGCAACACAATATGCCAGTGATTGGGCATCAACTGATAGCTCAGGATACGGCATGGATAACGCTCCAGCCCCTCGGCAAGGATTCGCTCGAACGCATCGTAGTCCGCGTCTTTCTTAAAAATAGCAGATCGGGCATTGCCACGGTTCAGGGCGTGGTAAATGCCATTCGCTTCATTGGCTCGTCTTGGTCTAGGCATACAAGCATCCTCTCACAACCCGCTTTTTAAAAACAATGACTCCGGACACCTTTGTTTCTCCCCCTTTGTTTCTCCCCTTGGATGGAGATCTCCGTAAACTGCGAATTCCAGTTATGATTTACCCAATATGTTTTTGACTTCCAACGTCTGCAGGCAGATGTCGGGCTTTCGGCAGCGTCCCGAGAGACCAACAGCCTGCCCTACTTGAAACAAATCTCAATGCCGGAAACCATTTTTTCCAAGATCATTCGCAAAGAAATCCCCGCCGAAATCGTTTACGAAGATGAGCTTAGCCTTGCATTTCATGACCTCAATGCACGAGCCCCGATTCACGTGTTGGTAATTCCCAAACGACAAATCGATTCGTTGGACCATGCCGCAGTTGAAGACGCAAGTCTTCTTGGCCACTTGCAGATTGTCATTCAAAAGGTTGCTCGAATCCTTAATGTCCATGAGTCAGGTTACCGAGTCGTTATGAACTGCGGTCGCGATGGCGGACAGTCTGTAGGACATTTACACTACCATCTCCTCGGCGGTCGGACACTGACTTGGCCACCGGGATAACGTGCTTTCTGCAAGCAAGATCGAACGGACGTCGCGATTGCAGCATGCATCATGATCGTTTGCTGACTTAGGAAAGTCAACAGGGAACGACTTAACGCTTTCCTGCCCTCGCGAGTCTGCAAAGTTTATTTTACTATCACCGTCGGCGGGGAATCGTATTGAACCAATAGTTTCCTCCTGCATTCGCAATTTCTAAATTGCCTTCGAGTATTGTACTTTGGCGGCGACCCGAGAACCGACTTGCAATACCCAGGACTGTGACCCGTAGCTGAAACTCAGAGTCAACAACGCTCGCAACTTGCTGTGCTACTCCAAGCTGAAATCTGGATTGAGGGTAAATAGGTGTGTCAAGGGACTGAAGCGACCAAGCATCAATAGGTATGCTGACCCAAACTGGCATCTCATCAGCCTCTGGCGTTGGCCAGTTAATCAACGCCACCACATCAGCAGGCAATCGACGAACACTCGGAGCGGCCACCTCCACTACAACACGACTGCTGTGCGGTGCGTAGAGAGCCCAGCTTGGCCAATGGTCCCAAATGCCAAAACGCTCAGTGCAAGGCATCACTATCACGAACGCGATCAACGCACCGCAAAGCGTTTGCAGACAACCTTTCCGCAGGCCCGCAGGGGGCGGTCCAAGTGGCCCTTCAGCTATCTCACTGCCCGGCACCGATATCCGCACCGATATCCGCTTTGCAACGAATAGAAAGTATGCTAGGCCAGCGAACTGAGCGTTCCAGATCAGCACCCCGAGGCGATGGTTGAGCCCCAACGGACCCAGGATGACAATCAGGGCTAGATGTAAGCCAATCGCGAATAAACCAGCAACGCGACGACTTGTCGCCCAGGCCAATCCAACGGCGATAGCAAGTTCACCCACAGGAAAAATCGCGACCAAGGCAATTTTTAGGGAAGCCGAAATGTTCGACGAGTCCTGACCTACCAAATCCGCTATGGCTCCGAGCATCTGTTGCCCTACGGTGTGTAGGAATTCAAAATCGAGTTTCCCCATCGCGGAATAGAAATAGATGCTGATCAATAGCCAGTTCATCAAGTTGAGTCGATAGTTTACACCACAGCATAGCCAGATAGCTGTGAACAGCCACAACTGGTAGGCCCAAGGCTGGAAGCGATGTTGATCCAAGCAAAAAAATACCAGCAGCGACACTAACACCAAGAGACATCCGCTGGTGTTCAAGTACCCTGAACGTCCTGCTGCTAACACACTAAGTCCAGCTATCAAACATACTAGACAGATCCAATCTATCCACGCGGGCGCTGTGCACAAGAATGCGAAAGCAGGCACTTG
>JAYVBW010000964.1:0-3120 GCA_043750255.1 Pirellula sp. | reverse complement strand
TAAATCGCCAGCCACATAGATTTGATCTGGCAACAAGGTCTTGAGCAACGTCTCAATGATCTGGATATCTTCCTCTCCAACCGGCTTCTTCGCGATCGTTCCGGTTCGATAGAAAGGAAGATCAAGAAAATGAAGGTTCGAGGGATTACAACCGATGGCGATGGCTGCTGCTCGAGCTTCACTCCGTCGAATCAGTCCTTTGATTCGTAGGATGGATTCCATATCGGGTTGTCCAGGTTTTTTTTGATCGATAGCTTCACGGACTTGGTCGGCCAAGCGATTGGTTTGTTCCAGTTCGATTTCGAAGAGTTGATTGTAATCCGCCACCAGCTCGGCGACCCGAAGAGCGTCATGGTCGAAGACAGCGATGTTGCCGCTGGTCATGTAGGCGACGTGGACTTCGTGTTTATCATCGTTGAGTCGAATCAGCGTGCCGCCCATACTGATAACATCATCGTCCGGATGCGGACTGAAGCAAACAATTTTCTTCGGTTCTGTGCCCGCCGGATGGTAGTCAATGGTGTCGAGCATCCATCGAAAGACTTTTTGCGAAATCGCTTCGGCGGGACCGTGGTGGCGCAACAATTGATGGAGATCATGAGCGCGAAAATCATCAGCATCAAGTTTTAACAACGCCTTGCCGGTTTGGGAACATAACCACAAAGTCGCTCGTTTGATTAGTTCATCGTCCCACGTTACATTGCCGAGAAGCCAAGGGGTTGATGCCCCCTTGAGCATGGAGGATGCGGGACCATCAAGCAGCACGCGAACGTCACCGTGCTCTTGCAGATACGAAGCTGGAACACGATCACTGACTGGACGCTCGAGGGCTTCGACAACGATCTTCGATTTATGTTCTCCAATCGCCAACAATAGAATGCGTCTTGCGGATAGTATTCCGCTTAAGCCGACGGTGAGTGCCTGGGTTGGCACATTGTCTTCACCGAAGAAGTCGCTTGCTACACTTCGGCGTGTAATTGGGTCGAGAGTGCAGAGTCTTGTTCGGCTTCGTCGCACCGAGAATGGTTCATTGAAGCCGATATGTCCGTTGAGCCCGATACCGAGGATTACCAGGTCGAGTCCACCGGCATGTTGGATCGCTTCGTCATAGCGTCGACAGTGCAAATCAATATCGCTTTGATGGAGTTGACCGTCCAGAAAAAAGACTTGGTCGGGTGGGATATTGACGTGATTGAGGAGTTGTTCCTGGAGCCAACCACGGTGGGACTGCGGGCTGTTGACGGGCAATCCATAGTACTCATCCAAGGAAAAGAGGATGACTCCCGAAAGGTCTAGGCCATCCTCGCTATGTAGCCGTATCAGCTCGCGAAATGTGGTTAGCGGAGTGGAGCCAGCAGGCAGTCCGATAACCGTTTTCTGTCCCAAAGCGGCTCGTTCGTGAACAAGTCCAGCCACGAGATGGGCTGCGTAATGGGAAAGCTCTTGGATCGTTTCGAAGCAAAAAGATGGTATGCTGGTTCCGAGAACTGGACGTGCTCTTGGTTGTGGTTTCGGGGTGGTTTCGGCTTGTCTTAGGCTCATGCTGCAAAAAATGGAAAACGAAATGGCGGATGGTCGAATAACTCCATTGTATTCTATGTTATTGCGAGTGCGCGATAGTTTACGGGTCAGAGGAGATCGACTGGTTTTGGCGGAGAGTTGTACCGCAGGTCTAGTTGCAGCGGAACTGGGGAAAATGCCAGGAATTTCTGAATTTTTGTGCGGGTCAATGGTGGTATATCGGACACCGACTAAGAAGGCATGGCTAGGAATTTCTTCTGATCTATTGGAGAATTCGTCGATCGGGCCGGTCAGTGCACAGGTGACTCTCGCTTTGGCTGAGGCGATTCTGAATAGAACTCCCGAGGCGACGGTCGCAGCAGCCATAACAGGCCATTTGGGACCTTTTGCGCCGCCAGCGATGGACGGACAGGTGTATTGCGTTGTCGTTCGGCGTGGTGTTAAAAGCAATACTGAGGACGTGCAGGCGCTCACATTGTCATCGCCACCCGCCGCCGATCTGGATGATCTTGCGAAACGCGGTGCAAGGCAAAAAGAGGCTGCGTATGCTTTGCTTAGCTGGATCGAAAAGGAGTTAGGAAAAACCGGTTCCTAAACCTTCGACTTTGTTTCGTTGCGACATATTGCAATTTAATCGATCAAGCGGGTGAATCGCAGGCTGAAAGCTCAACGAAAATTGGAAAATAGCTGAATGAAGTCCTGATCTGATGCTAATGGCAATTGACGGACGTCCTGGTTTTCTATAGAAATTCAGGAACCAACTGCACCCATGGCGCAACTGGATAGCGCATCGGTCTTCGGAACCGAGGGTTTCAGGTTCGAATCCTGATGGGTGTACTCGTAGACATTCCTGAACCATTATCAGCCATCAAGACCCTGGAATTCCCAGGGTTTTTTTGTTTTTCGATTTCTCTAGGGGGTTCCTGATTCCTTACTGATGGGCCTACCAATAGGCCTACGGAACCGATAGCCACGCCAAAATCATCTTCCGTGGTTTGCAAGTAGTGGGTTTCCGCAATTGCCCCCGAGTGTCCAAACCAATCGTTCAAGACGTGATTGGCATATTTCCCAGACCGTTCTAGTTCCGTTCGCCTGGATGCACGCAGGGCCATGAAGGGCTTCGGCCATTGTGGAACGCCGGCATTGTCAGCAATGCGATTAAGGGCTTTCCTTAGGTTGGTTTCAGTCGATCGGTACGTTTGAATAACAAAGGCATCCAACGGAACGGAAACGCCAGGTTCAACTAGGTCATACAACGATTGCAACTCAGCCAGCAATTCCGGGAACAACGGGACGACTCGTTCACCCTTGCCATAGCGGGCCGTCTTGCTTGATCGAACCTTGAACCGGCCACGATCCCAAACGATATCGGACCAACGCAGGGCCAACAGTTCAGACGGGCAACGCAGCCCACCGAACCGGGCCAATGCAAAGATGGTTCGCCATTCTTGGTCAGGGCATGATTCCAGGATGGCCGTAGCCGATTCACCATCAATGAACCGATTCTTGGTTTGATCGCTACTCAAATCAATCTTCACGCCGACAAATGGATTCGACTCGATCAAGCCATCATCCAATGCAGATCGCATCATTTGCCGA
>JAYVBW010000963.1:0-3452 GCA_043750255.1 Pirellula sp. | reverse complement strand
TTGATGCGTTCGCCTTGGAAATTTAGGCAATACGGCAACTCGGGACGTTGGGTATCCGAGTTGTTTTCTAAATCGGCCGAATATGTTGACGATATGTGTCTATTGCACGGGATGCACACGGAGGGGGTCGCGCACGGGCCAGCCACTTTGTTCCTGCACTGTGGTGCCACAAACTTTGTCCGACCATCGTTTGGGTCATGGGTTCTGTACGGTTTGGGGCCAGAAAACCAGAATTTACCTGGCTTTGTTTCAATCGCTCCATCGGTAGGAAACGGTGGCCCGAGAAACTACGGTAACGCGTTCCTGCCTCCCAAATTTCAAGGCACAAAGATAGGGGGCGCAGGAAGTGAGTCGCTAACAATCGATAGTTTGACTCGCGATGATATTTCCCGACAGAGCCAGTCCAAGCAGGTTGAATTGATCCAGCGGCTTAACCGTGCGCAATGGAACCGAAGAGGAACACATGACGAAGAACTTGAGGCGGCGGTCCAATCGCACGAGTTGGCTTGGAGAATGCAGCAAGTTGCACCGGAGGTTCTAGACATGACCAACGAATCCGCAGCGACAATGGAAATGTACGGTCTCGACAATCCGAAAACAAGGAGCTATGGAGAACGCTGCTTGATGGCGAGGAGGATGTGTGAGGCAGGAGTCCGATTCATTCAAGTAAACTACGGAGACAATTCAGCAAATCCTGCTTGGGATCAACATTCTAACTTGCCTAAGCATGCAGAACATGCTGAAGCGGTTGACAAACCTATTGCAGGACTTCTTCTAGATTTGAAGCAACGAGGACTGCTGGAGGACACCATTGTTTGGTGGGGCAGCGAGTTCGGACGAACCCCTTATTCACAAGAAAATGGGACTGGAAGGGATCATAATCCAGGCGGATTTACCATATGGCTAGCTGGCGGGGGCTTTAAGCCAGGCTACACCCATGGTCAAACCGACGAGTTTGGATTTCAGGGTGTTGAAGGGCGTGTTCATATGCACGATCTTCATGCCACATTGCTTCATCAATTGGGGATAGACCACAAACGTCTTACGTTCCAACATTCAGGCCGAAATTTTCGTCTAACCGACGTGCATGGTCATGTAGTCGATAAAGTCATTTCGTGATCACTTCCTGTTAGCCCGTGGTGGCAATCGATCAACGAGAATTTCTTGTCCTTCATCAACACTTTGACGTCGAACAATTTCGACGCTCTCGTGTTGTTGGCATGTTCTCATGGCGATGAACGCTTCGGAGCAGCAATGTGGTCCCGCGACTCCGCTCGCGGGACCGGATGCCGAGTTAAATCCAATACTCCTGTCGCCCAATCAGGTCGCGAATGCGCGAACAACGAGTCCTCTTTGATCGAAATCGATGCCATTGCCCCTTGATTATCAATCGCCGTCGAACAACCAAAGTTGTGTCAACGATTACCGACACCCGACCCACCACCTAACTTTCCGTTTTGGCAAAAAGTACAACGGAGTTTACCTGCTCCATCGCAGGTATTGCAGATGGATTTCGTCGGCACATCTGCATACGTTGCCGTGCCGTTATTTCTATTAAAAGCGGTTTGTACTTTCGTCGTTCCAGTCTGGACTTGTCCGACCCCTCTGCAAACGCGACATGGAACAATAGCTTTACCACGACAAGGGATGCACCATTCGTCACGGACCACGAGAAGATCGTTCAAGTTGTCCGCGTTATAAAAGCGGCTGTATTTGGCGTTTTGAAGATTTTGATTTACACCCCAAACAAGGATGGGAACCACCGACTTCCTCAGGTTGTCTCTTTGCTCTTTTGGGCTAGTTGCAGGTTCGGTATTTAGATTTACGGACGGTAAATTCAATTGCATCCAGGCAGTAATAGCCTCCACAGAGTAACAAACTCCACGCGATGCATTTCCGGTTGCACCTTGCCAACCAATGCCGACGACCCGCCAGGTTGAGTCAACACATGGACCGCCTCGATTTCCTGCCCCTACCATAGCGGTTGTTTTAAAAACACGATTCTGATCCTCAAAAACCTGGAAGAGTCCTTTCTCACTCTTCATCCCTGCATTTAGAATCTCAGGCCCCCGTTGAAAACCTAGGACCATTAATTCTCCTTTGGAAATATCGTGATCGCCATTAAAACAGGCAGGTTTCAATTCGAGGCCGTCCACTAAAAGCATTTCAAGATCGGTTGTAAAGTCACCCTTGACGAATTTCCGAACAGGGACCAACAACCGACTACCGTCTTGCTTTGTAACCGCGACCGTTACCAAGTTCACTGGGCGTTATGGATGCGTGACGACCTGTCGGACCGTCAACACATGCCCTGCTGCACAAACCACTCCCGTACCGCTGGCGATGAGTTCAAGGCTTGGCGTAGGTGGCTCAATTCCAAGAACAGGAAGCTCATTTCCTAAACTATCAGGTGGTTGCAAATCCAGGCTATAATACCAGCCTGGTTGCATCTTTATTTTTGATTCCATTGCCGGGAGTTTTTCAAGTGCCCGTAAGAGTTTGTTCTTTGTGGTCACACCCGGAAGCAACTCACGCATCTGAATCAGGTTGTGTTGCAACACCGGTGGGGTTTTCTCCATCACTTCAAAGGCTTTAAGGAATTCATCACTTGCCGATTCAAAGTCTTTACTTCTTAAAGAACATATGGCGAGATTGTTGTAATAAGAAACGAGTGTTCGGCGGTGTCGTGACGGATCAATTTTCTGCTGTTCTTTGATACTCTTTAAAGCTTCCCTTAACTGGGTTGCGGCTCTCTCTGGTTCATTAAGAGCGGCAGCTATTGCAACTCCTGCCAAAAGCGATGCATACGGAGCGGCCGGGTTGTCTTTTGCAATTTTTGTCAAGATATCAATCGAAGCCACAGGTGTTGCTTTTAACTCCTCAATATGCTGCGATACCGCTTCAAACTGGCTGCGATCTGCCTGAATCATTTCTTGCAATTTCACGTATCGCCGATCCAGGTCACTAAGCTTTTCCAATTTGAGCCGATATTCCTTCCCGTTCGAGTCCATCAATTGCACAGTATCACCACTCTGACTCACCAACTCTGCGATTACTGTGGAGCCAAGGCTAGATTGCCACTCTCTAAGGTTTTGCGCAGAAACAAGCTGCATTTTCGAAATCATCAGCCACGCAAGGACAATTGCCCAAGCGGCGTAACGGGTAGTCCTATTGCGTAATGACAAGTTGGTATTCCAAATAGATGTGCATGATCGTTCGTCATCAAAAGCCGACATAACTGGGGTCCATCGGTGGAAAGTACAAGCGTTCATAATGCTGCATTTAAGCCAAACGACCTGTCAGTGTAACAAATGGATGCGTGAAAAATTAACTGTCCTGCGGTTTTTATTTTTGTTGGCATGTCCTCGTGGCGTTGAACGCCGACGGGAGTAAGCGTGCCGCCCCAATAATAAAGCCACGGCCTCTGTTGTAAATTGAAACATATAAAGCCA
>JAYVBW010000962.1:0-7332 GCA_043750255.1 Pirellula sp. | reverse complement strand
AAATTGTGCGAAATGCTAGCAAACCTACACTATTTGTACACGGAAACGCAATCCGCCACAACAACGGGTGCCTGGCATCGCCGGAGTCAGGGGCGCTGGAATCAGCACCAAGATTGGGACGCGAAATGCGAGTTTGCTAGACGATGACTTCAATTTTAGCGACTTCAATTTTAGCGACTCCCATTTTAGCCGACAAAATCTGCAGGGTGCCCAAACCAGGGTTATTAGTCAGCGCGCGGTCGATTGTCGAATCGAAATTAATTGTTTCCTCGGGTGTTGGCTGGCTTGATCTCAAGGAACCGTCGTTGGGATCAATTGGCAGGCCCTCGCTCGAACTAATATCTTCGATCTTTGAGTTAGGCATACCCAAAACAGTGCAAGTCAGTGTTGCGGGTGGCGAACTTGTCAGTTGGACAGAGGACTTAGACGACTTGTTGGCAGCCAAGTTGCCACGAAGGTCTTATCTCAAATTGGCGTTGGCGGATTGTAGAGGTACCGACTGGCAAAAAATTGCCGAACGAATTTCGCGTGCTTTGGTTCGTCGTTCACAACTAATCCTGGTACATTATGCAGACACAGAGAATTCGAGATCACCGCATTGGCAAGAAGTGATCGAAACCACGAAGTCACTGAGTGGAAGGTTTGTGTTAATCGATACACATTGCAAGAAGTCGGGTGGCCTGTTGGAGCACTATTCGCTTGAGCAACTGGAAAAAATGATTGGCTCAGCCAAGCATCTTAAGCTCGGGGTCGCCCTGGCAGGCTCATTGAAATTGGATCAATTACTTAGCTTATCGAATTTGCAGGCCGATTGGCTTGGCGTTCGAGGTGCTGTTTGTCAAGAAACACAGCGAACCGGTGATCTTTGTTCGGATCGATTGCAGCAGGCAGTTGCACTGTTTCCCGCATATTCATCAATCGGAAGCTGATCACTATGTCATCCGGTAGCGAACGAGATCGACCTTGCGGGCTATTGCGGCAAGGGAACAAGGTGGTTGGAAATGTTTGTATGCCAGAAGCAACCGATATATTCATCAAGGAATTCAATCACTGCTATGGACAGTTGCGACTTGAAGTGAGTGAGCAGACGGTAATCCTCTCGAGGCCATCTTTGAATCCGCATACCTTTCGATTGCCAATGTGGTTCCGTCACGTGTGGAACGAAAAAAACGCGGACGAATAAGTCCCGCCTATAGTCTGTCCCAACTGCCGGGCGGGACGCCTGCACTATATCCAACAGAAAACTAAACACCCACTGAGGTTGGGGGGCGTCCAAGAAGTTTTGATTCGATAAATGCGGTAATTTGGCCAGTCCGGTTCGCAGGGTAGTCGCAACTCAAGGAGGCAATGTGAGGTGATAACTGATTTTGGCGAAATTGAGAGCCAACAGTAGTTAAGAATAGAGAGCTAACGGTAGTAACTTGACACAATTTGCGGGTACGGCTAACCTTTGGCTCAACAAGATCTTGGGGGGATTAGCTCAGTTGGGAGAGCGCTTGCATGGCATGCAAGAGGTCGAGGGTTCGAGTCCCTTATTCTCCACTAAAAACACAGGGAAAACGCGATTCCCAAATATAGGTGGCACCAAAGTGGCACCAAAAAGCAATTAGTTTTTGCTCTCAAATAGCTTGTGACCAGTGGTGTCCTTCTTCTCATGTATGCTCTTTTTTGAGAGGTACAACCATGAGAGAACCGTTTTTTAGAACGTCCCGAAAGTGCTGGTTCGTGAAGGATGATGAAGGCCGATTCATCCGTCTGGATCCTGACCGGGACAAGGCCTTTCACATTTGGCACCACCTCAAGCGGCCACCGAATACAAGGGTGATCAAGCAACCGTAAGGGGATTGTTGGAAGCCTTCCTGGATGAAATCGACGGTACGGTTAGCAAGGAACGATTTGACGTACTAACGTACTACGCGAGTCTCTTTGCTCAAAACTTTGAGACAATGCTCGTTTTGGAAATCAAGCCGTCGACATTGGCAAAATGGTTAATCGCCCCAAAGCCTGGGAGAATGAAAAAGGACGACAAAGTTGGTCCAGACATCCTTTGGAAATCGTCAACTCAGCGTCATGCGGCTGCTTTGATCAAACGGGCGTGGAAGTGGGCGCACAACGCTGGTCACATTCGCGTAAATGCGATCGCCAATTTCGCTCTACCAGAATGCGAATATCGGGATGATGTAATCGAAATCGACGTGCATAATCGGTTGGTGAGGCATTGCATGTCGATTCCGGATGCAAGACCGTTCGCACTCTATCTCATCGCTTCACGCTGTGGAGCTCATCCGCAACAGATTCGGGAGGTCACCGCGGCCCATGTCAGTCACGATGGGACCAAATGGATTTTCAAAAAACACAAGACGGTGGGTAAGACGAAACGTCCTCTGATTGTCTATTTGCCACCATGTTTGCAAACGTTGACAAGAATTTTGGTTGAATCTCATCCGATAGGACCGTTGTTTCTAAACAGTTCCGGAAAGCCCTGGAAGAGCGATACCGTCACCCAGAGGATGGAAAGACTCAGAACCCGATTAGATCTTCCGAAAGACGTTGTTGCGTATTTGTACAGACATACGCTTGCAACGGACGCGTTGCTTGCAGGACAAACCATTGCCGTTGTTGCTCAGCTACTTGGCCATACCGATACTCGGATGGTTTCTCGGGTTTATAGTCATTTGGAGAAACATCCCTCGCACTTGATTGATGCTATGGCAAAGACGGCTGAATCGAGGTTGGACCGTGGCAAGTCGAAGAGGTAGGCAACCGAAGCATATAAATAAGAGCGAAATCGTCGCATTGTCATGCACCCTTGGCGTCCAGACTTTTGGGATAGAAAGTATAATGCTATCATGGTATTAACTAGCTCAAAGTCACACATAAGGAATCACTGAGCCCAGGGGTGTCAGCGTAGAGAGTTCCACTGGCTCGCAAAATAGCTTGTTGATGCGGTTCTAAGTCATTGAAAACGACGCTCAATTGCTGGAGACGCGACTAAAGAGATACTTGTGCTCATTAACCGAGTTCGATGGCAAGATCAACAAGTGCCAGCGTCAATTTACCGGATGGTAGCCTGCAATGAAGCTCAGCTCGATTAAAACACGACTCATCGGCTGTGGCTACCGCGATGATTTATTGCGGACCGACTACAATTTTAGTCACAACCAAAGAATCAATCCGGTGGTTGGCTTTGCACAATTGCCAATTGACGCGAGAAGTTCTTGTGTTGCAGTTTTTGAGTCATCGGGTGATCCAAAAAATGAGGTAGAGCAGTGCCGTCCCACAGGTGCGCCCCTCGTTTTCGTTTGTGCTGGAAATTCACTTCAGTGGTGGCGACAGGGAGCGGATGGGCCTCACTGGATAGAATCGGTAAGCGAAGATCGCTTGGACGGTTTCTTTGAAAAACGAAAAGTCGACTTCTCGCCGAACGCAATTTATCGGGCAAAAACCTGGGGGCGATTTCGCAGCGAGTTTCAACTGAGTTTCGTCGATGCGGGTTTGATGCCATTGGTGGAAGAAGAAGTTGGAAAGGCGCTTGAGCAGCTCATTGAACGAAATGTCACCGTGAGCAAATCTCGACTTGGTTGGGACACGATATCTGATCAGCAGGGACACTGGTTGCTGAAGTCTGTATTTTGGTTGGTCTCAGCGAAAATCCTTCGGGACAAAGATGTGCCAGCTTTCTTCGACTTGGACTTACTGGATGTCGTTAATACATTCGTAAGACTGGGTGACCACTATGGCACGCCGCCGATTCCAATTGGCTCCAATCTGAATCTTGAAGTACTTTCGAAAGTGGCAGAAGATATTGCGAGATTTAGCAACCTTTCATTCACAACGACGGAATCACTGGCACACGTCTACGAAAACACTCTTATTTCCAGGGCAACCCGTTCAGAGCTGGGGACTCACAGTACGCCTACTTACCTAGTCGATTACATCGTAGGCAATCTGTCCGATTGGATTCAGGAAATCCCAGAAGAGCAGCGAAGCGTTTTTGAGCCCGCGTGCGGGCATGCGGCGTTTTTGGTTTCAGCGATGCGATTGCTTACCGAGTTGCTGCCAGAATCAAAAGCGACCCACGGCAGGCGAAGGCAATATCTTCGCAAACGCATTCATGGAATCGATAAGGACTCTTTCGCGTTGGAGTTAGCCCGACTGGCTTTGACGCTTACTGACATGCCGAACCCCGATGGTTGGGATTTGCAAGCCGAAGACATGTTCCTCACTGACGATATTGAGGTTCAGACAAAACTGAGCACGATACTCCTTGCCAATCCACCATTCGAGAAGTTTTCCGAAACAGAGTTGCAACACTACGCGGCCAAGAATTCTTTACCGGTAGTTAACAACAAAGCCGTCGAAATGCTGAGACGCACATTGTCGAGCATGCAGCCCGGCAGTGTTTTCGGATTCGTGATGCCTCAGTCTATGCTTCATGGCAAATTTGCAAAAAATGTCAGACAGTTGATGCTGGAAAACTTCGAGCTGCGCGAAATTTCGCTGTTCGCTGACAAGGTCTTTAGCTTCGCTGATGTTGAGTCCGCTGTCTTGATCGGTCGCCGTCTTCCAGCAGTCTCGAGAAGTATAAGTAGCGTGCGTTTTCAGCGAATTCGCGAGTGGCAGATTGATGACTTCAAGTCTTCATATCGAGCTAGTGAGGCAAAATTCGTAAGGCAGTCTCGCTTTCTCGAATCACCAGAATTTGACCTGCGGATTCCAGATTTAGAGGAATTGTGGCAATTTACTTCTTTGAATTCAAAACTAGGCGAAGTAGCTGGACTAGGGCAAGGACTTTTTTACTTTGGTGCTACCAAACTCGCGAGTGAATCACGAACATTCTCGGAAAGCGAGTTCGAAGGATCTGTTAAGGGTTTCGTTCGATTTGAACCGGACGGCATTTTTTTACACGAATTGCCTCGTGCTTATTGGATGAACCTAGACGTTGCGGTCATAGAACGAACAGTAACTGGAACGACGGTAGGTCAGAAACAAATTTTGATCAACTATTCGCGTGTAAGCCGTGGCCCTTGGCGTTTAAAGGCTTTAATCGATTCGAAAGGTCATCCAGTTACGAGTCGTTTCATCACCCTACGATCAAATCGGTATTCATTGGAAACTCTTTGGGCAATCTTGAATTCGCCTGTTGCCAATGCATTTGCGTTTGCACACGCCGGGAAACGAGATAATCTTGTTGGAATGTTGCGCAAATTCCCAATGCCCCAAGGAGAAGAGTTCAGCGAAATCGATGATGCAGTCAAACACTTCTTTGCCTCCGCCAATCAAGGCGGTGACGCACGATCACAGTTGACCCTAATGTCCGAAATCAGTGCTGCCGTTTTGAAACGATACAATCTTCCCAACGAACTTGAGTATCAGCTTCTCTCGCTGTTTGACGGATGGGAAAGACCCGGAGTTTCATTCAAACAATCCGTCCTTCTGCCATGCGAGCTTGGCGGAAAGGTGCGATACAGCGATTTCGTCCAGTACGAGAAAAATTGGCGGACGACGAATCGTCGTCGCGCCATACTGATTGACAAGAAAATTGAAGGAACGCTTACCGAGGATGAGCGAAACGAATTTGAAGCACTTCAAACATATACGGATTACTACTTGGAAAAAGAGACGCCGCTGCCGACCGACGAGTTGGAAAAGCTTGAGAACCTGTTGTTACGTACTTCAATAAAGTAGGGCGATGAAAGTTGATGGAGGGTTTCAATTATCCCATGGAGCAACATGCTCGACGACATGGACCAGTCGGTTATGCCACTTATGAAAGCTATCGTCCATGGTTGCGAGATGAGTTTTATTTCCGATGTGTTTATTGCCTTCACAGAGAACAATGGAATACTGACGATAGTGCCTTCCATATAGACCACTTCAGTCCGGTTGCAGTTAATCCCGAATTGCGAATTGAATATGCGAATTTGCTGTACGCCTGCTCTCGATGCAATCTGGCAAAATCCGACCTCGTTGGTCTACCTGATCCGTGCCAGGTGGCCTTTGGTGAATGCCTGACGATTCGAGAAACTGGTCACGTCGAGACACTAAACGATCTGGGAATTAGGCTCAGTGACACATTAAAGTTAAATGAAACCAGACGCGTAGAACGCCGACATCGATGGATTCGAACTTTGAGTTGCCTAAGTCGCGACAATCCCTCGCTTTACCGTGAGTTCATGAGTTTTCCAAGCGATCTCGACGACCTACGTCCACTGAGACCACTTTCTAATAGCTTGCCGGATAGCGTCAAGGATTGCTTTTTCGCGCAGAAAGAAAAAGGACGTCTCGCTCCTTCCTACTAATCTACTGCGCATCAATACTCCAGTCGGTCAGAGGGTACTAACTCGTTCACCGTGTCGGAATTTCCCGCAATCGGCTCTTCTGGGGAGACAATAGACCATTCGTCCCTGCATCGAGAATTGCTTCCCCGCTCTCCATCGCAAGCTTCAATTTTGTCTGGTGGGAATGCGGCCGATCCAGAATTAACAAGCCAAATTTTTCGGCAAGTTCATCAAATCGAACCGCAATCGATACTGCAACGTCTACGGAAACACCCATCCCAGATCATCCTTTGCATCAAGAGAGGGCTATACACTATCTGGCCAGCAATGCAAAAGGATGGATGCACTGCCGACAAAACAACGTGATTAAGTTCTGTTGTCGGCCTTTGGGGCAAGTTCCTTTTTTACTTCAAGGATACACCTCGCCAGTCGGCTTGCGACTTAATGGCGGGATAGATTCGAATGGGGTCGATTGAATCGCAAGCTGCTCAGAAGAAATTCTGAGTAGCTTTTTTCGTAACCGACTGTTTAGACTTCCATCAGAAGATTCGACTTGGCTTTGCCAGCATCGAGTAACATCTGTTCAGCTTGCACCTCAAAAATACCGTGTACGTTCGCAATTTGGCGTGCTGTTGCTTTAGATCAAATCATTTCAACAGCGAAATAGGAACAAACTTCGCCCGCTCGACATTGATTACAAGTTTCTCTGCCCCGAAGGCACTTTGCCATCGTCTTGCGTTAGCTCTTGTACCATGTCGGTTACAAACCGCCGGAATGATTCGTTTTGAACAAACTGCTTGTAGAACTCGGTGTCGTCCCTGAGCAATGGCCCCATGACTCGCATCAATGCGGCGTTTAACTCGATACGGGCTGTGCTTGGCGTATTCTGCTTCGCATTTTTGTACGGCTCGTCCGCCGCAACTCTGGGGGCTATGTCTTCTTGTATCCGCTTGGCAATTCGGTCACAGTCTGCGAATAGTGTACCGAACTGCTCATTGAAACCTTTCAGTATGTTGCTTAGCCGGTCAAGCTCGGGCTCACCCTTTCGCCC
>JAYVBW010000961.1:0-1568 GCA_043750255.1 Pirellula sp. | reverse complement strand
CATTACCGCGCCCGTTGCGTCCATGGTCACAAGGTTAATCCGGGAGGGATTGATAGCCCTTTTGGCCTTGTTGGCCGTCGTCAGCATGCTTTGGGTTGTTGTACTTTGGGTGATGCGGCTTCCAGATAGTTTTGCTTCGGTAGTCCGTTCGCGAAGCGGCAGCGGAACCGAAATGACGGGCACGGCGAACGAGGCAACCCTAGATGCGGAACGATAGAAAGTTTATCGGGAATCATAAATAACTATCGTAAGCCCTGAGCCTGTTCACTTGGATGGAGAATCAGGTGGTTTTTCTGTTGAATTTCTTGCTTTTTCGTCAAAAGTCACTCGCAATAAAAACATCCCAGGCGATGATAGTGAGCAACGGAAGTCTTTATGATTTCTTTCGCTCCAATTAGTTAGCCAAAGCGGGGATGTGGATACTTTGCCTGATCAAGTGGAGAATCATGATTTGCAACAGGATGGATAATGGTTGATTCCAATAGCAACGCAGTGGAGCAGCAGCGACAAAGGAAATCGCCGTCGCCATTGCTTCTTTCGCCGAAGGCAATGGAGTCGGCACTTACGAAAGAGCGAATGCGATGTGATCGATTTGGTCAGTTTTTCTCGCTAATTGTTATCCTGCCTAACCATGTAACGAGCGGTGATTCGCTGAGACAATTTCGATTACTTGCGAACATCCTCCACAAGCGGTTACGTCTAACCGATGAGAAGGGACTTCTGCTAAAAGGTGGATTGGGAGTGCTACTTCCAATGACCGAGTGGCACGGCGCCGAAGTTGTTCTCAATTCCATTATCCACGCCGCGAAACGCAATGGCCTGACCTTCGAGGCGGAGGTGTTCACCTATTCTGGCAAGGAAACATTCCCAAAAACTCAGATCACGGAGGATCGATCTTCAGAACCGGATTCCGAGATCATTTTTGATGATGAATTAAGTGCTGAAGATACAATCATAGAATCCTCCGCCAATTCGTCCCGAAGAACTGTCGCAATGGTGGAGACTCCAGACAGGGTAAACGCAGTTATCCGAGTGAACCATTCATCGCAAACTCGCCGATCTGGCTATGGACAGATGGTAACTACACGTACCGTACCTACGACATACATCTGTAGACAATACCCAGCTTGGAAACGGTGCATGGATGTTGGATTCGCTTTGCTCGGTCTTGTCATTTCAATACCCGTCATTTTGATTGTGGCAATTGCAATCAAGTTGACATCCAAGGGGCCAATCTTTTTTCGACAAATGCGTTCGGGGCAATTCGGCAATGCGTTTCTTATGTACAAATTGCGAACCATGGTTGTCGACGCCGAAGATCTTAAGGAAAAGCTACATCCATTGAACGAGCGAGACGGTCCCGCGTTCAAGATTAAGAACGACCCACGAGTAACTAGACTAGGTGGATTGCTTCGAAAAACGGGCATAGACGAATTACCGCAGCTATGGAACGTTTTCGTAGGCCATATGGCAATCGTTGGCCCACGGCCGCTTCCATGCAATGAGGATGCGATGTGCAAGGTATGGCATCGTCGTCGCTTGGACACGAAGCCAGGCTTGACATGCAT
>JAYVBW010000960.1:0-14580 GCA_043750255.1 Pirellula sp. | reverse complement strand
TCTCCGTGTCACTGCCATGAATCGATTTTACTTCGGGGCAGTTAACTCCCTCGGGCATTCCCTCGAGCGACACAATAATCTCCCCTTTAAAATCGGACTCGCGATCCAATTTGACTTGTATTTCTTCTTCCTTTCCAATCGTGACCTGAATCAGATCGCTCGGTATCGAAAGTTTGAAGTCAGGCACCAAAGAACTTACAATTAAGTAGAATTCAAAGCCTGGACCACCTGCTTGATGAAAGTCTTTGACCTCGATGAAATACTCACCGTCCGCAGGGGCCTTCCATTTTAAATCAGGATCACGATCGTTGCCGATATCGTCCTGTTGAGTTAGTTGCTTGCCCTGTGCATCCAGGATGGCTACAGTCGCATCCAACTCCGAGCCAAGTTCTCGAGCGATCAATTGAATTCGGTAATGTTGTCCTGCGATCGCTCGAAAGCGAAGAAAGCTTCGCTGACCGGATTGCGAAATCGCGCCGCGTATATAGGCTGGCAATTCGATCGACAACGCATCATCGCGAATAGCAGCCGAGTCGAGCTCCATCGTGAGAATAGTGCTCTCCGCAGGGAACTGACTTGAGTGTAAAGAATCCCGTAATGGTTCGCTACAAGATTGGAGCCGAAGTCGATAAATCCAATCAGCTCCCCCACCAAAAGCAATGGTGCTATCGGGCGTTGTCGGAAAACCAAACACACGGACAAAGTACTTGCCCTCGCGCGGCGCAATGAAATCCAAGCAAGGATCCAGCCCAAAGTGATCAAGATTTTCCGCGATTACAAATCCGCGAGAGTCCAAAAGTTGCAAACTTGCATCGACAGGGGTTCGCAACAATTGCGATGAGTCCACTGCTGCTACCAGCCGTTGACCAGCCGTTAGCACCGTCGAAAACAGGTCCACGTCTCCACGTTTGTCTAAACCACCGTGAAAACAAAATGGGAGGGTAACAATCGCGTTGGCATCGGCAATGCGATTATTGGGTTCCACCTCAATCTGTTCGGCTGCATTGCTGACAAGAAATGGACGAACCGATGTCGCTCCAGTGGGATGATACAAACGTATCCAGTGGAGTCCGGGCTTAGTGCTCGCGTCAATATTCGCCTTCAGCTTTCCTGACTTCTCCTCAAACGACCACCGAATGGAGTCGGTATCCGACCAAGCTTGAATCGGCCAAACTGCGAATTTACCAGTTGCTTCGACATCGACCACGATACCAGCTTGACCACCCGCCGGAAAGATTCGAGTGAGTTCAGGTTTCTCGGCACCATGAAGTGCATCCAACGAACTTGCTGCCAGAACGACACAACTTAGTAGGGAGAATCGCGTTCTCGCATCGCCACACCGCTGCAAAAACACGATTACATCAGCTCCTGGATAGGCGTATGGTCGCTGACTAGGTGAGTGGGTCTGCCGGAGGGGGTGTAGTAGATCTTGGCAGGATCGATTCCAAGTTTGCGATAGACAGTCGAGACATAGTTTTCGGGGGAGAGAACTCGTTCGCTTGCGGAGTGACCTTGTCGATCCGTGGCACCGACCACTTGTCCGCCCGGTGTTCCACCACCTGCGAACAGAATCGACATGGCATTGGCCCAATGGTCACGACCTGCCTTGTTCTGCCCGGCCAGCGTACTGAGCTTGGGTGTTCGCCCAAACTCCCCGAGCGCAATGACCATGGTGGTTTCTAGCATTCCACGTTGGTCTAGATCGTTGATCAAGGTCGCGACGGTTTGATCCCAGGTGGGCAATCGTTTTTTCAAAGCTCCAAACAGATCGGAATGGTGATCCCAGCCGCCATCGTAAATGGTTACAAACGGAACTCCAGCATCGACGAGCCGTCTTGCCAATAAAGCCCGTTGACCAAAACTGTTTCGACCATAGGCCTCGCGAATCTCAGTTGGTTCGCTATGAATGTCGAAAGCCTTTTGAGCCTCCGGCGTCATAACCAAATCGTATCCTTGTTGATAATTTTCGTCGTACGCTCTTACAGGATCACTTACCTGGGGATCACCATACCTCGGTAGTCGATCCACTAACTTTCGTAAATCCTGCCGTTTTCCGAAACGCTCCGTAAGTAAATCCTTCGGCAACTCTACATCGCGAACTCGAAACTGTTCATTGTTCGGATCGTTAGCAACCACAAACGGAGCATACTTAGCACCCAGAAAATTCGGACCACCCGATCGGGACGTGCTGGGCATTGTAAAATAGCTCGGCATGCCGTGAGGTGCCGGGCGTTCCATTGCTGCTACCGAACCGAGGCTCGGATGGAAGCTTACGAAAGCGCCACATCCGACAGGGATGCGAGGCGGAGCACCGGTCATCATGTAGTGATTGCCAGCACCGTGATTCGCTTGGTTGTGACATACGGATCGAATGATCGCATACTTGTCCGCGATCTTGGCAAGCTTCGGCAAGTGTTCGCAAATACGTATGCCTGAAACATTTGTTTCGATGGGCCGAAACTCGCCGCGGATCTCAGCGGGAGCTTCTGGTTTCGGATCGAATGTTTCGAAATGGGTCGGACCACCATCCATCCAAATCAAGATACAGTTACTTTTCGGTTTGGACCCACTTTTGGTCTCGCCCGCAGAAGTTTGGCGCATGGCGAGCAAGTCGAGAAAACTACCACCCGCAAGTCCTGCCAAACCCAATTGCAAATAAGCTCTTCGATGCATAGATACCTTTCAACTAGTCCAGATAGAGGAACTCGGGTGAATTGAGCATGGACCACATGATGTCTTCGACCAGTCGACGTCGGTCAACATCGGGCTTAGCGAACTCAGCTTCAAGTAAGCTGATTTCTGTTTTATCGGGTTTCCGATTGAAAATCGTCAAGTATAGTTCGGAAACGATGGCTGTTGCGTCCTTGTCGGATTTTGCAAGCTGTTCACATCGCCCGCCGTCGGCTGCAATTCGTTTTTGGATGTGCGACGCATTCATGAGATGGAGCGTTTGCGTCATGGATGTGCCAACGACACGTTCGCAAGGTGGGTCTTGGTTTGGGTCGGGCCGAGCAAATGCATCCAACAACTCCGAGTTCGTTCGATGCGTCCAAAGCTGCATAGCACGCGTCTCTTTCGGCATCCCATCAAAGTCTTCGTTTTGAAGGGTAATATCGGAGATCGCGTCCGATAGCACCTCGGCCTTCAATCGTCTGCGATAGTGTCTTGAAAAGTTCCGAGAATCCGCAGCATTGGACTCGTTGGGTTGCGAGGAAAATGCATACACTTGGCTAGTGAAGATCGTGTGCAAGAGTTCTTTTGGGTCGAAACCAAGTTCGCGAAAATGAATCGCCAGCGCGGATAGTAACGCAGCGTTGCTCGGCGGATTGGTTGCTCGCAAATCGTCGACAGGATCTACAATCCCGACTCCGATGACTTCCGCCCAAATGCGATTGACTGCAACTTGCGCAAAAGTAGGGTTGTCTGCCGAAAGCATCCAATCGGCCAAACTGACTCGCGGATCTTGTCCAGGTAATGGTTCTGGTGCTGTGCCCGAAAGTGCCTTGGGTGGCAACACTTGATTGGTCAAAGGGTGTTTTACTTCGCCTATGTCTTTTGCGAACACGATCTCTTCACCGCCGGAAATCGGAGGCGAAAGACCTGTTCCTTTGTAGCCAACTTTAGCAAAGTAAGCGGCCATGCCATAGAAATCAGCTTGGCTGTAGACTTCAAACGGATGCTGATGGCACTTAGCACATTCCAATCGCACTCCCAGGAATAGTTGGCTGACCATCGTTGTGATCTCTTCTGGTTCACGACGATCTCGAAAGATGGTGACCGCACCGTTTCGCCAAGTGCTTCCCTGTGCCGTAACTATTCGGCGTACAAACTGGTCGTACGGGAGATTCTTGCGAAATGCATCTCGCAACCAACCGTCGAGGCTGTAGGTCGCTTTAATGCCGACACGATACGGATTGGGACGCAGAAGATCAGCCCACTTGTTCGCCCAAAAATCCGCGTACTCGGGTTGATCGAGCACCGACCTGACCCATCGCGATCGTTTGTTTGGCTCGGTATCACGTTCGTATGCCGTCAATTCCTCAGGCTTGGGCAACCGACCAATTGCATCTAAATAGAGTCTTCGTATGAACTGGGACTCACTGCAGGTTTGGCTCGGAAGGATATTGAGTGTAGCAAGCTTTTGGTATACCAAGTCATCGATGAAGTTGTTTCTTGGCAAGGACTCATATTGCTCGGTCGGTACAGCAACCGGTCGTGGAACGGCAGTGCTCCAAGTCGCGATTCTGCCCATGTACCTCGCCATAATGGTCGCTTCGCCCGGCAATGCTCCCGCTTGCAAACGGCCGTTGGACGCGATAGAAACGATGGCAGGTTCGTTGGACTGAAACGCACACATTTGAGTTACGTCGCGAATTAAGCCATTGTTGTACTTGGCGGTCACCGTCAGCATCTCGTGCTGGCCAGCGATCATGGAATGTGGGTCGGGAGAGACTGCGATACTGAGCAGCTTTGGATCGGCGTCGGTTGTGCGAGCAACTCCATTTTGGATCCAGTCCAAAAGCAAACGATAGTCTTCGTCCGTTTCGCTAAAGCGGTTGCCACCACCGTGCGGTTGTTTACCGACCGCTTTGTTTAGGAGCAAGCTCTCATGGGGTGATGCAAAGGAGAGTCGGCGACCTCGGGAGTTCTTGACGATGGCTTCGTAGTCCATGTTGGCATCGAAGCCGAGCAGCGACAATGCGAACCCATTTTGTCCTCGCGCTTTGCCATGGCAAGGGCCAGAATTGCAACCGCGAGCGGTGAGAATGGGCTGGATATCAAGCTCGAATTTCAACGTTGGTTTAGAAGTTGCGTCAGTGGTGGCTGGCTCCGATCCAAAGCAACACATTGCTCCAATTGCAACAAATCCAATGACCCAAAGGGCAGAGGGTTTCAAGGGTAGGGGGTAGGACGAGGAAATCATCGGGATTCCAGTTGGAGGGATTGCCAATAGGCAACGAGGATTGAACTAGTCGTTGCCGGACCAGCTTTTCCTCACCCGTTATGATAGTAGACAGTCAGCCATTTAGCAATTCCGCCAGCATTTCGCAAAACGTGGGGCAATGGCTTCGTCCACGGACGAAATCTCTCAAAAATTGCTTGTAATCGCTCTACGTAACATTTAGAATTTCAACAAAACTAACGCGGCTAATGCCTGCGGCTTACAGGTGCTTCATCCTTCGGCGATTGCCAACGTCCCATCGCATGACCCACCACGATGCCTCCCAGGTAAATTGGGTTCGAGTACCTTGGAAATGCGTATCCTCCTGCGTTGCCCATGTATGTTCCGTAGGCAGGATAAAGAGTGTGGTACGCCTCTCTTTCTAGAGTCCGGTTGTTGTAATTCTGAACGTAGGACAACACGTCGTTCGTAGCCGTCCGTTCGTGCCACAATGGAACCGTTGGAATGAGATACAAAGCCGCATAATTTCCTGGATACCTGCGATTTGAAAAATCCTTGGCGTGGGCTGCTTCATGAAATGCTATCGCGGGGACATCACCATAAAGATGGATCGTGCCGGTATACGGATTGTAGTGATCGCCGCCAAACAACCGCCCAGGCACGACTGTCTCGCCCAACGTCGCCACTGTCCCGAATGTATAGCGCCACGGCCAAGCAATCGACGTGTTCTGGGTCAGTCGGTGCCAATCATCCCAGGGCCTGTATTGATTGAGTCGGACTTTGATATCGCTAAGGCCATTTGTTTCCAGATATTCGAATAGCAGAGTTTCCGTTTCAGGAGAAATACGGTGATTCTCGACTTTCCGATTCCAAAGCATGAGCTTCGAAGGAATGCCCCAAACCCACCCGAAGCCGTCTAGGATAGGCCGTCGTTTACCACGCTCGATTTGTGGTTCGCCATCTGCGATCAAATCGGCGGGAATGTTATTGCGCACAACAGCGATCGGCTTCGGTTCCAGTACACTGCAACCGTTTGCTGTAATGAGCGCGAGCATTCCGAGTTTGTAGATCAAGCAGCGAGCCATTCGCAATTTTCTAATCGTTCGCCAACGTTTTTTTCGAGAAACCACTTAATTAAACTGGTTGTGAGATACCAAATTAAGTCGGGGGTGACTAGGCGAGTCCCGCGAGCGGTGTCCCGCGACGGGTGTCACTGGACCACGGTGCTGTGGTCGACCACAGGATTGCTATCTATGGTTTGCCAGCTCGAAAGCGTTTAAGCTGGTCACGATGTTGCTTGTCTTTGGGTTCAATCTGCAAGCATCGCTCGGAAAGCTCGATGGCTCTTGCAACATTTCCCAGACGATACTCGACTTCGGCAAGGGTGTCCAAGTAGGTTGGGTCTGGACTGCTAACGGCTATTTTGCTTGCAAGAGATTGGGCCTTTACCAAATGCCGATTGCACGAAGCGGCGAACCAAGCTGTGTTGTTGCCAATAAGCGTATCGTCAGGAAACTCATCTAGATGTTTGAGCATCGGTTGATAGAAGAGATCAAACCACTGGTCGGCTAGCTCCTTTCCAAAAACACTTTCTGCAACTGGCACGATTACGATCGGCATGTCAATGTCATGCGGCTTACAACGGAATGCGACGCGAAAGAGATTGTCGGCCAACTCGCGATCTCCGTCAGCGATCGCCTCCAAAATCAAGGATTGGAAAGCACTTCCAAAAAGAGAAAGAAGGGGTCTGATATCCTTCGTTTCGTCGGACCACTGAAACTTCATTCGTATTAAGGCTTCGATACGCGAATAGTTTGCAGCCTGCTTGGCCTGCGATAAATCTTTCTTTGCTAATTCACCGAATTGTCGATTGAGGCAATGTACCGCATTGAAGTTGGCGGTGATATCGGTCCGATCGCGATTCCAACGTTGCTCCATTATGACCTGAACCAATTGGTTAACGGGTAACTCCAAATTTGACCGAGTCGAGGCGTACGTCCGGTCATTTAAAATGGAGGACAGCCCCTGAATCCTGGATCGATCCATTTCACCAAAACGCCCGACCTTTTCGAGAGTCTCGGTGCATTCAACCAGCAATCCAACGTTGGACGTGTCATTCTGAAACTCATCAATGAGAATGTCACTTGCGGCATCAAGTTGCCCGAGCCGAATCAAATACTTTGCTTTGGCTTGGTTGGCCGTCGAATCGTTTGAGCACATATTCAGGGTTTCGATCGCCAACTGCGTTTCACCAAGACTGTCAAACAACTCTGCTAATTCGATCAATAGATAAGTGGAGCTTCCAGCCTCAAGCGATTGTCTATGGACCGCTTTTCTCAAGTCCAACAGAGAGCTTTGCCCGCGCCAATGACGTGGCCACCGGCCTGCGTGAAGATCCTCCATCTGGTCAATGGCTAGCTCTATCGCTTGGCTTCGACGATCTAAGTCGATTTGGAACTGGACTTCTTTGTCCTCATTGCTGGCGACTTTGTCCTCAATGCTGGCGACTTTGTCCTCAATGCTGGCGACGGAGAGAAGGTGTTCAAAGATCAAGGAGGCGGACTGTGGAAATTCTGGGTAGACCGTCGCGAAAGGCCCTTGTTCGTTGTCCTCCGATGGTTGGTACGCCATTCCTAGACGCAGCGGTTTGGTCCGATGTCCACCGTTGCGAACCAAACAGGCTTTCCAATGGTGAATCGCTTTGACGCGTTCGTTGGTCATTAGCCACTGATTTAGTAACGGGGTCCAAGCTGAAACACCTACTTCCATTTCTCGCCGCTTCACACCATCGATAACATACGAATCGATTAGTGCTCCTTGTTCGATTAGGCCGAGTTGAAAAAACAAGTCGGCGTAATCCGCTAACGGAAGCTCCTTTGCTTTTCGTGGTGGATCTGGTTCGTCCGAGAGTTGCCGTTTTAGATAGCCCTTGGTATTCAACCACGTTCCGACAGAGTCCAATGACAAATCGGTTAACCCTATCTGTTGGAATGCTTCGTGGACGTGTCCTTGCATCCGCATCAATGAAAATGAAGTCGTCGCAGGCAGTTGGTCCAGAAAAGAATCAAACTCGTCGGAGCGTCCCAAGGCAAGTGCTAGTATCGCGCTCCCGTTCGAAAGCATCGACCGTTCTTGCCCTTTTAATATCTTGTCTAGTTGAATACTAGCTTCTTCTTGTCGCCCTAATAGGATCCGCATTCCGGCTTGCTGATGGTCGATATTCTCAGGGCCTGCTATCACGCCTCGTCGCAAATCCATGGTAAGCCATTTGTCCCATCGATTCGAGCGAATGAGCATCGGTTCGACGAAATTACGCAAAGCCGACTTTTCAGCCAAAGCGACGGCCTCTTCAATTTGGCCATCCGCTTCTAGTTCCGTGATTTGGACACTAGGCAGTTCGCTGTTTTGAGACACTTTCCATTCATCTGGCATTCCCAGCGATCTCCACGAGCGATTTGCGTGAACTCGCTCTGGGGGACTTAGAACTAATTCGAGTAAACGCGGAACAATCGATTCGTTCTCTGATTTCCAAGCTTGGCCGATCATGAGTTGTAGCTGGCCATCCTTCCTCAGCAATGCGGTTCGCAAAGGCGGTTCGAGCAATGAGACGAGTTCGAGCAACCGCTCCCATTGGCCATCTGCCGCATACCGTTCCAAAACCGAATGACTTTCCAAGGCCGACTCGTCAAGATTCCGCAACGCTTCGTAGTCGCAAAGCATCTCAGCTCGCTCGGCAAAAGTGCCGTTAGAGCGTCGCAACCTCTTTAACCAGACTGCAACCGCCGAGCGATGTTTGTCATTGCTCTTGGATTGCGTCTCTAGCCAAGCCTCCAACGGAATGGTGCGATCACATAACTTCAAAAACGACTCGCGACGAGTTCTGTAGCTTGGGTCATTAAGACCCTGGATCCACGATTCAACGTTTGCTTCCAGGAGTCCGACAGCCTGCTCATCCCCTTTGCAATCAGAGTTGCCAATCCAATTAGCGGCGAAGGCAACAGCAACCAATAAAAAGCAGTTTGTTCGTTGCAACAGTTTCATTTGGAAATTATCTTCGAGCATCGAAATCACATCTTGATCAGCCGCAGGGCGTTAGCCCAATGCCGCTGACTTTGGCACCGCAGGAGCCAATTCTTGTAGCGGAGTGGCGCAAGCCACCCGGTTTTTCACGAGTTTTCTCGCACAACACCGGTCGGCTCGCGCCGTACCGCTACCAAAGTCAGTGACATTGGGCTAACGCCCTGCGGCTAATGAATAATCCAGCCTAGCACTCTATCCACGTTTCGCGGGAGCAGTAACTATTCTATCCTGTAACCGCCAGAATCTCTCGCTCTTAATCTACTTTTGCCCAGTATCGAATTACATAGGTGTTACGATCGAAAGGCGCTCTTTCAAGAACAAAAACGATTTCCCCGTCGCATCGGGATCAATGAACGTCATCAGATGCGCCTTGTTTTTTACAACTAAGTACTCAAATTCTACGCCGTTCTTTTTTAGTGCATCCCGCATCGCTTGCGAGGCAACTGGCGGCACCAACCAGTCCTTGCTGCCGTGGAACAAGAAAATAGGCGGGTCGTCGGGGCTGACATGCGTTATGGGCGATGCATTCGCGTACCGATCGGGAAACTCGGCCCTTGTCCCCCCTAGCAGGCCAACCAATAATTTGCTTTCAATGGATATTTGAGTCAAGTCGCAGGGAGCGGATCCGACAACCGCTGCTTTGAGACGAGGTAAGCCCTTCTTCGGATTTGTCGCAATCAACGCAGCCAAATGCCCGCCGGCGGAATAGCCCCAAGCTCCCAACGCATCAGCGTTCACGCCCAACTCATCTGAATGCGTGTTCATCCATTCCAACGCCAGATTGCAATCGTCCAATTGGGCCGGAAAAGGATGCGCTGGTATTAAGCGGTAGTTGATGACCATAACGACGAACCCGAGCTTGGCCAGCCTTTTCGCATGCAACGCGTCGTTCATCTTGTCTCCGGTAAACCAAGCTCCGCCGTGAATCATGAGTATGCCTGGACTCTTTAGATTCTTGGAACTGGACTTTAATCGGTATACATCGGCCCTGTGCATCGGCTCTGCCACTGAACCATAAACCACATTGCGATCCACTTTCAATTCGGCGTCAGATGGCTGCGGTTGCGTGTCGGTCCCGCACGCAAAGGCGCCTGAAAGGAACAATGAGAAGATGCACAGGGTATGAATACGCTTCATCTCGCTTTTTTCGTAACCGTTCACCTGGAGGGTTTCGCCTCAGACGCGGGCGAGGAACGTCTCAGTTTAATTCACATGGACAGACCGGATAGACAGGATACAAAACTTTATCCTGAGCATCCAAAACTCCATGGCCAAACTTCTTCTCCTCCATCGATATCTCACCAGGTGCACAACTGGTAAATAACAACAAACCCTCCGGAACTTTCTCCAGCGACTGGGCACGTGCCCTAGGATCCGATGCCGTTCTCGCGCTGCGTCGACCTGCCGGACGAGGATCGTCGCGACATGCGTCGATGAGAGCCACCTTCAACGAGGCACGACAATCTTGCAACTTCTGGTAAACCAGATCCCGAGAAATCAATGTTCCAAGATTTTCTACATTCGCTTCGGCAGGTAGAAGATAACTCTTGCCGTCCAAATGTGCACCGTGTCCGCTAAAACCAAACACCAGCAAGTCGTCTCGCTCCACTAGGTTCAGTAACAAGTCCAATTGCTTCTCTATATTGGCTTTGAACGGTGTATATTTCGAATTGGTGGCCTTCGTGTGCAAAAGGAAGATCTGATCGTCGGGAAAACCAGCTTTGAGAAGCTCGTCACGAAATGCTACTTGATCGGCCCCGCAGAATCGTAAATCCTCCAGCTCGTTGTAGTCATCCACTCCGATCAGAATGGCATACCGTTGTCCGGTACCTTTACGACCTTTCTTAGATGACTCCCGACCAGCGTTGCCTTCACGCAAAAGTGTACGCATCCGCTGGCGGCTGTACTCGTGAGCCGCCCGAACCGTCAACGGGCGCGGCGAGTCTGATGCCTCGATCGCTTCGGTCAGGCAGTAAGTGAACCACATCGTCTTGTTTTTCGTGCCTTCGAACAGGCTTTGCTCGTCGGCTGCGCAAGAAGCCAGCACCAGCATGTTCATTTGCGCGAGTGCCTTCATCAGCCTTTTCAGGGCCTAATTTTTGAGCGAGTTGCTTTGCAACCTCAAGGTAGGACAATTGCGTTGCATCGAGTTTTTGTCCCGTGTCTTGTCGCTTCTTAAGACATGCCGCTGCAGTTAGACTGAAGAAATCGTGCGGCACTAGAAAGTGAGTTTTCCGACGGCCATCTAAAGTGCTGCCATGGCCGGAATAATAAATGAATACGGTGTCCCCCGGGCGTGAAACCGAAGGCAGCCATTGTGTCACTGCAGTTTCCAGGTTTTTGCGAGTTGCTTGATCGTTGGTGTAGATCCGCATGTCGGTGATCTGTCCTATTTCTCGCATCACATCAGCCAATTGGCGAGCGTCGCGATGTGGGCTGGCAAGATTCATTCCGCGCCCGCTGACGGCTTCGATGTCGGTGTTGAACATATGGTCGGAAACACTGAAAAAGATGCCAAAGCGTCTTTTGCCAGTACTGTCGGCGGCGTGGTCGCGTGGCACTGTGACAATGGGCGTTTCTGTTTCGGTCCAGGCAGGCGCCTGCTCTGCGCCGAGCTCTTGCCCAACGCCTTTGAGCACTTGAATCGGTAGAAGATTAAATCGCTTTTCGCGTAGTTTTTTGGCATTCATCGCGTTGATCGGTTCTTTCGACGCGATCACCTTGACAAGTTCCTTTCCGAATGGCGCGCCAATCTGCCAGCGAAAGGTATCGTCGGTGGCAGGAATTTGTACTGCTTGACGTGCCTTTAGCCGATTGTCGCTCTGCTGGGCGTTTGGGAAAATCTGGAAAACTTGACCGTCGGCTTGCTGGAAGACCACATACACATATGCGTCCACTTCGGATACAACGCGGACGTTGAACGAGTCACCTTCGCGGTACTGACCGGTCGTGTGGTTGACTTCGGCACGGACCAGGAATTCAGGTTGAGACTGTCGCACCGAAGCGGGACTGCCGTTGGACTCGGACGCCGGTTCACCACCGGGCAATGGTGGCTGGGCAGATAGTTGAGCGGACATAGCCAGCAGCAAGAAAACCACGCAGGCATTCGGCTGAAACGAATCGAACATAGGAAAACCTTCAAAACAATTGGCCAATAAAATTCTTAGCCGATATATGATAGACGCAAGCTATTGTCGCCGTTGCGCGAACGACTAAAAAATCTTCGGCCTCGGTACACCGCCGTCTTGGCTATCGTTAGAAAGGCTCGCGGAAGTATGTTAATGGATGACTAAAGCGCAGCCACCATCCGGAGCGTTCGCGATGGTTGGCTACTAGCACCAGATGGTTGGCCTGTGTTTGATTTCGCCCGCAGATTGTTGCCAAGCGCGCAAGTTTGAGAACAGCTCGAACTGCTCTGGAGTCAACTGTTTTTTGTAGTCAACGCGCATATGGCTCGTGTTCGCATTTCCTTTTTCGTTCGCCGGAGCACCGTCCCGGTAATCGACGCTGAATGCCCAAAAGGAATTCAAACCTCGGTCGACCCACTCTTTTTCGACCTTCAGAATTCGATGGGAACGCAAGAATTGATTCAGTTCGTCAACCGCATGCTGGTCGCCACGAACAGGAATATGGAAGAATTGAAATGGCATTGATAAGTCTCGTTCCGATTTTATGAGCCTGAGGCGCTAGCCGATTTTGTTGAAAAAGATCGGCTAGCGCCTCAGGCTCATGACCAGTCTTGGGCATCTTTCGTATAGGCGACGGCGTTTTGCAGTTCTTCGTCGGTGAATAATACTTCGCAGTCGCCTTTCTTGGTCCATGTTCGGTCGCGAATCATTGGATCAGGTTGTGAACGCAATCGTGATGTGCAATTTGCTTTTAATTGATCTCGAATCGTTTCAGGTGTCTCGTATCCCGACACAACGACATGTACATGGTTACTTCTTGCGTTGACTGCGTGCAAGATCCAGCCGCGGTGCAGGCAATGCTGGTGACACGCTTCTTCCACGGTTTTTCGATCTTGCGGTCGAAGACGGACCTCTTCGTACTTCATCTTGCGACGCGCTTCGGCTTCGCGATCCGGATCAGGTAACTGTGGACCAAGCTTCGAATCCCGCCAGCCACGAGCATCACCAGGCAACCAAGTCCCATACGTAGTCCAAGTGATAAACACGCCAACCATATCGCGGATATCAACTGCCGTCATGCTACGCACCCTTTCGTATAGAGCCTGAGGCGCTAGCCGATCTTATCCTTACCGAAATGATTGAAGAAGATCGGCTAGCGCCTCAGGCTCAAATATTAATCATAGCTCGCGCGCCTTCGGCAGGGGGGGCCCCCTGCACCCCCGAGATGAGATTCTTACACTGCGGTAGTTCCAGTCGCCGCTCCGCTGAGCTCCTTACATACCTCCGTTACAGAATCTCATCTCTACCACGCTCCGCGTCACTCAGCTCAGCTTTCGTCCCGTCGTAGCCCCAACCACCTTTTCCGTCCTTCTCCGCATCCGTCTTGTGATTCACTTTGTCCGCGTTGTAGTATTTCAAAAACTGACCAAGCGTCACTTCATGAACACCAACGTAAAATGACTTGCTGATCTGAACTCGATGCTGCGGATGTTCGTCGTCATTGTTGAAATCCTCGTAAGTCGAAATACCATTCGACTCCAATTCCGATTTCGTTTCCGTACTACCCATCAAAAACTCTCCTGGGGGCAATAAACGCATACGCATGCCAACCGAATTTACTCGATCAACCTCTACCGATTGAAAGTCCGCTTAGGACTGCTGCGCTGACAATGCATCAGTGCTGCTCTTGTCACCGTCTGTAAAGTTAAATAACTTTGGTACGCTCAGACGAGACGAGGGAGGAATCGCCGGGATGCTTGTTGATTCAGTGTCGCTATTTCCTCTACCGCTAGGTAGAAACTCAAACTTGCCATGGATTTCACCCTTCCGAGATGGTCGCTGAAAATCACTCCGCTTGACCGCCACAAAGTCTTCGGTCTTATCACTCGAAAACTCGAACAATTCTTCGAGCGAGATCTTGCCGTTCTTGCTCGCATCCGCCTCACCAGTTAAGCCTTGCAAAAAGTAATTCATGAACACGCCGTGTCCTAGTTTGTCGTCTTCCCATGACGTTTGTCCTGGGCCGCAACTGTTAAACACGACCAAGCCCTCGGGCGGTCGTTCGAAGGCGTTTCCCAGCGATTTTAGATCCTCTTTCGGATTCGCGCTCTTCTTACCGGGCGGTCGCGGATCGTTCCGGCAAGAGTCAACGAGCATGAACTTCAACGCCGCAGGGCACGTTTCCAGTTGCTTGTAGACACTATCAACCGAGATGAGCGTCTTTTCTGGATCAGCGTCACGGGCCTCGGTCGGGCAAAAATAACTTTTTGTATCGAGAAATAATCCATGACCGCTGAAAGCAATCAACAGCAGATCATCTTTCTTTACCCGCGGGATGATCAAGTCCAATTCGCGTGTGATATTCGTCCGCCCAGGTCGGTATTTCACGTCCTTGGCCCCGTCGTGCATCAGGACAACGCGGCTCGCCTCAAAACCGCTTGCTTTGAGTTGCTCAGCCAACGCCTGCAT
>JAYVBW010000959.1:0-5067 GCA_043750255.1 Pirellula sp. | reverse complement strand
CACTCACGTAACCAAAGGTTTGAATGCGAAAACCAGTCCTCAAGAATAGACTCGGCAATTTGGCACCTATGCGATGAGTTTATCTGCTAGGAAATCTTTCCCTTCAAGTGATTAAAAATCGGCTGTCCACGATGCACTGTCACCATGCAGAATTGGCTAGCATTCCTCGGTGAGAAAAGTTGGATTATTGCTGCTTTGGAGTGAATAGACCTTGCCGGTTGTTCCGATAAAACACTTTATGCCTAGGGGGAAGAGGTACATGTGCGACGGAGCTACTGCGGTGCCTTGCAGTAGCTCCGTGCACATATTTTTTGTCGTATCCGGCAAGCCATTTCCCTAATCTATATGAACACCCACCAAACCCATATTTCGACTACCGACCGTAGCCTCTTGGGGACTGGCTTACTTCCACTCTTAGCTATTGTCACTTTCGCCTGTCTGTCCGGATGCAATTTCATTCCGGACATCAGACATAAGCCGCAGTACCACAATCCGTTTCCGCAGATTAGCAAGGTCGCAATTCTTCCGTTTCGCAATCAAGGCCAAGATGCAACGTTGAGCGGCGCTCGTGTATCCTTGGCATATTACAATGAACTGCAGTCGATTCGTGGTTTCGAGGTCATTCCTTGCGGCGTGGTCGAAAATCAACTTGCCTACTTCGAAACGCAAGTGCTTCGACATCCGATTATGACGCCGGTCGATTTTCAGCAGTTCGCAAAACACCTCGGAGTCGATGCTGTTTTGCAAGGAGCGGTCACAGACTACGATGCTTACTACCCGCCGCGCATCACAATAAAGGTGAATTGGTACGCCGCGAATCCTGGCTTTCATCCGATTCCGGTCGGCTATGGCTTGCCCTGGGGAACCAAGAAAGAAAAGAAGATTCCTGAGTGGATTCGTCTCGAATCGGAACGCGAGTTGGCCGCAGAGCAAATGAAAACGCAAACTCCCGTGGAGGCTGATCCGGATGCTTTAAAACCAATCGATGCGAAACAAAAAACGGATGTTCCGGCCCCGTCGAATACCGCGTCAATGAAACCTGACGCTACCAATCGACTCAAGGGAAAAGAAGGAAGGATTGCAGCCGTTCGAATCGAATTGCCTATTGTGCAAGCAATTTCGTTGCAGGAGCCCGAAAGGATGCCTGAATCTGTCTCGGGTATTGCTGTGCGTGAAACAATTGGCGAGTCGCAAGAGGGTGTGGCAGCAACGAAAAGCGAGCAAACTCAGGAGTTGGCAACATCGGGTATGCCAGCAAATTGGCCCGACCCACAGGGTTTCATTCCTAAACAGCCGACCCCTCAGCCACCCGAAATGAAGGCTCAGAATGAGCCGATCATTTCACATATGCGCACTTATAACGGGAATGACGAAGATTTCACTCATGCGCTTGGGGAGTACTTTTACTTTCGTGACGACGCGCGATTCGGCGGCTGGCAAGCGTATCTCCAACGCAGCGAAGACTTTATAAGATTTTGCTGTCACCAACACATTGTCGAAACCCTCGAATCACGCGGAGGATCGCTGGAAACTCGAATGATCCTCAGATGGCCAGTTGGTCGATACGAACGTTAACTGCCCAGGCACGGGCAGCCAAGTTTACGATCCAGGCACGGAGGTGGGTGGGATGAATGGCGAAATCAATGTGGTCGCACTTGTTCGCGGCGAAGAACAATACATCTTCATGTTTGATGAAGCTAGCCGCACCGAGGCATTGCGAGTATTAGGTCGTTACGCTGCCGATCCCGAGCTTTCATTCACTTGGTACGACGCTGCTGTGCTCAGCCAAAAAGTCCGAGAGATGCTGCCAGCAAAGTCTATCCAGCCAGCACCCGCATCCCATTCGTCATCGCATCCAAATACGCAATCTCAAGTTGGAACAAGTGCGAAGATCACCAAGACAGCACCACGCTTTAAATTTTCGTAAGTTGCAGATGGATCAAACTTTTCAGGGCAAAAAGTCATTTAAAAGTTTGATGTATTGCAACGCGGACAGGAAAATCGCGGTGATGATCATCGCAGCGATGAACATCCAGACGGCAAAGCCCGACAAAATAGCAAGCTGCTTAAGTGCGAGCTGTGCCTTTTCCCGGTAGACCACCGCCATGCGTTCTAACGATTCACTGTCTGAACCACTCATCTCACCTACCTCGACGTTTTGAATGAACTCCTCCGGTAGCAACTTAGGTGCATCAAGCGATTCTGCAAACGATTTTCCCTTTCCAATCGCTGTCAGTGACTTCTCAAGTCCGGAGATGTAGTAGTAGTTGCCAGTACTTAGAAGCGCATCGCGTACACTGCGTTTGGCATCCACTCCGGCACCAAGCATCATCGATAAAGTCATCGAAAGTCGGGACAGAGCAGTCGTCGTAAGTACCGTTCCAATGACCGGAACGTTACGAACCAACGGCACCAACGTTTTGTGGCAGCCAAACCAATTCTTCCAAACACCAAAAGCCACCACTGCCAGGCTTCCAAAAAAAATCGCGGCAAGACTCATGAAAATCAATACGCCTGAGACACCGCGCAATCCAACACCGGTTAAATCGTACGGCTTGTCCTGTGAGGAACCTGACGCAAAAAAGCCATTAATGAATATGGCGCCACATGCAATCAAAAACGCCAATCCTAGCTGGATAACTGGAAAGGTAATTTGTGATATAAACGCACTGCGGGTTTGTTTGAGATCTTGGTAATAATCCGCCATCTCACGAAAGGTCCTGTCCATTCCTCCTGCATGTTCGCCTGCATCGATCATCTTGACGAGTAAACTGGGAAAATAATGTCCTTGCTGAGCCATCGATTCCGATAGCGAATGGCCGTTTCGCAATGCATCGATCATGCTTTGTGAAACCTCGCGATGGCGTCGAGAGCCTGTTTTCGCTTCCAGTCCTAGCATCCTTAGCAGATCTACACCGGACTTCGTCCCGATTGCCATGCGGCGGCAGAATGACTCCAACGCTTTGAGAGAAATCCCACCGAAAATGCGTTCTAAGCCCTGAGAATTCGAAGATTTTGCATCGGGTTGGCTAGGTACTCCGGCTGGAATGGAGGTGGAAGTCATGCGAGACCTATTTTGCGAGACCTAGTGAGGTTAGCCTGTTTCGTTAAACGCAAGAATAACACTTGCTCCGCTATTGTGGCTTGTTAACCCTAATTTAGCCAGCAAGTCATTAGAATTCTGAACTCGTGTGGAGTTCGCTCGACTCCGGTCTATGATGGAGACAGCTTTGTAACCTTCAAGGAAAAACATGACCGGAAAAAACAAACCGCCGCTGGACGATGTTCGCTATCAGCACCCGGACCAGGCTATCGCTAGGTTTCCCATGAGCCAGCCGCAAACCGAACCTCTGCATTTGAGCGGGGTGTGGCGAATGGAATCGACCGAACAAGCTGACGCGATCCTATCCGGAACATCTCCAGGCTTTGTTTATCGTCGAGAAGGGCATCCAAACGCTTCGTCGTTGGCTGAAGCCTTGCGCGTAGTGCACGGTGCTGAGGAATCGATTGTTACCGCGCAGGGTATGAGCGCTATTTCGATTGCGGCCATGGCACTGCTCAAACCAGGTGATCGTGTACTATTAGGGCAGCCGCTCTATGGCCGGACTTCGTTTTTTATCAAGAAAGACTTAGCTCGATGGGGCATCGAGTCGGAAGACGTTAATGTAACCGACATGAAGGCATGGGTTCACGCCTTTCGAAAACCGTCTCGAATGGTAATTATCGAGACCATTACCAATCCACGGCTGAATGTACCCGACATCGAAACGATCGCTCACCTCGCGCATCAATACGGAGGACAAGCAACGTCAGAATTCGGTACGGTCGTCTTGGTCGACAACACTTTTGCGACGCCCGTACTGAGCCAACCCTTGGCACTAGGTGCCGACCTTGTAATGGAGAGCCTCAGTAAATTTGTGTGTGGGCACGCCGATGCTATGCTTGGTTTGCTGTGCGGTCGCAATGCGGTATGGGACCGAATGCGCCAAACGATGGTTTCATTCGGTATGACAAGTAGCCCACTTGACTGTTGGTTGACACAACGCGGGCTGGCATCGTTGCCGGTTCGAATGGCCCATGCAGCATCCTCGGCTTTCGAAATCGCAAAATCCATCGAAGACCATCCTGCAATTAGCCTGCTGGACTATCCAGGCTTGCAATCTCATAGTGACCATGTGATCGCTAACAAGCAATTCAACGGATCATTTGGAAACATGTTGACGTTTTGCTTGCGGGGTGGCCTGCGGTCCGCTCAACGATTCATAGCTGCGGTAGCAGTGGACATTCCGTTTTGTCCGACGCTAGGAGAAGCACAAACGACTCTCAGTCATCCCGCTTCCACGAGCCATCGAAGCTATAGCGAAGAACAACTTGAGTCTCTGGGCATCAACGGTGGCACGCTCCGCTTTTCAATAGGACTCGAGCCCAACGGCTGGTTGAAGGAAAAGTTTTTTGAAGGACTCAGCAAATCGGTCTGAGTTGCTGTCGCTAGTCTCACGGAATAACAAAACCAATCGCGATTTCGGACGCGATTTTTAGGCTGGATTCCACTTCTAGTTCTTTGGTTTCGAATGGCCTTGCCAAGCTGTTGCCAACCAAGTCTTCTAAATTCGTGGCGAGTGCGATCGAGTAATCGCCTGGCTTCCACGTCTCGTTTGGTTCGAAAGACCAAACGGTCTCATGGTCCGTTATCGTAACCGATCCAATAAGCAATGCATTCGAAGCATCGCGCACACTTACCACACGATTCAGCATTGCATGATCTAACGGCTCGTCAAAGGTCAACGTGACCGGCTGTTTCGAATTCGCTTTGGGTACAGCGATTTTCCATTGTTTTGAATCAGGCTGTTGTCCGTCGGCGCCAACCACGCGAAATTTCTTTGCGAATGACGACACTAGCGGTTGCCGATCCGCGCCCAACCATTCAGCGTCGATGAGTAACGTATATTCCTTGCCTTTGGACATTGGCGTGCCGCGATCTTCGCGTGGCTTCAAGCCTCTTTTGATGCGGCCAGGATGGACAAACAAAGTGAACCGCTTTTGGTCGGAGTCCCAAAGCTCTTCGCC
>JAYVBW010000958.1:0-4869 GCA_043750255.1 Pirellula sp. | reverse complement strand
CTTCCCATTGCGGATTCGATTCCCAACGTCCATGACTGCTCCTATCTAGATAATCGAATCGCCAATTTGCCGTTGAAACTGCCGTCGAGGCTTTTGACTCTGGACGAATTCGACCAGGCCTTGGCCAGCGGAATTCGCCGATCGGGCGTTTTTCTTTATCATACAGCATGTCAGGAATGCTCGGCATGCGAACCGTCGCGCGTCGACGTTCGGAAATTCATTTGGCGAGACTCGTTCAAACGCGTCCTAAAGCGTGGAGACAGGAGTTTGACGATTCGAGCTGGACGACCGGTTATAGACGAGCTGCGGCTTTCCATTTTCAACCTTCATCGCACACAGAGAGGTCTAGGAGATCCCGACACCCAGTATCGAATCGACGACTACGAGAGCTTTTTGGTAGATACCTGTTTGACCCAGACTATGGAATTGAGTTTTTGGAATGGCGATGTGTTGGTCGGAATCGCTATTGTTGACTGCGGTCGAACTTCGATTTCGGCCGTTTACACGTTCTTTGATCCGATTCATTCGAAGCTATCGCTCGGAAGCTATTCTATCCTGAAACAAATTGAATACGCCCGCGACTCAGGCAAGCAATATGCGTATCTCGGAATGGTTGTCTTGGAAAATCCACATTTGAACTACAAAACGAAATTCATGCCACAGGAACGATGGATTCAAGGAAAATGGGTGGAGTTCACGTAGTACTTGGGTCATTCCGTTTCTTCATTGGGCCACAAAACAAGCATTGCGGCGAGCCCGAGTAGAGGTGCCAGTCCAACCAGAGCAACGCCAAGATCAAAGGATCTTGTCCTGTCCACGTATCCACCAAGAACTCGATGCAATGGCGACGCAACTATCCAGCCAAGAAAGGAAAGGATTCCAGTCGCCTTGCCAAGATTTGCAGCGGACAGCTCTTGCGTGAAAGAATAATAGCATGGGAACAACCCTAGCGTTCCAGCCCCTACAACCAGCAATACGACCAGCAGTGGCCAACCTTGAGGCAAGATGGCAGCCATACAAGTGAAACATGCTAACAACGAGCAACCTGAGTATGTGAGCAAACGCGATCTATGCGCACTCAACCCTTTGCGAGTCAACCACATCGCAGTAAACCCTGCTCCGATGCAACCGACATCCGTTGCTAAATAGTAGGCCGAGTTAAAGAACAATGCCGCATTTTCGCTGTAGCCCCGCCCCTCTTGCAAGAACATTGGCAACCAAGCTCGAATAAGCTGCCAGGATGAATTGATCGAAATGACCATGATCGCTAATGCCCAGAATCGAGAGCTCCCAAGTAATTCGATAAACCAATGGGTAGCACCGATTTCGTGTTGCTCGGTTCTCTTTTCCCTGTCGAGTGATCCTGGAGGGATAGCAAAACACCAAGCGATCACCCAAAACACACCGACCAAACCAACAATCTGAAACGGTGGTCGCCACGCTTGTTCGTCGTGATTCAACATGAAGAACCCCGCGATAATGATCGGCGTTATGATCGCGCCAATCGACGCACCGCTTTGCAGGATACTATTACCGAAGGGTCGGTGTTGTTGGGATAAAATCGTGTGCGTTACAACCAACGCGCACGGCCAATGCCCGGCTTCGAAGAAACCAAGCATTGCTCGGCAGGTCAACAGCGAACTGTAATTCCAAACGAAACCTGTCGCGAATCCAACGGCTGACCAACCGAGCAACACCGCCGGATAAAGCCAACGAACCGATACGCGATCTACGAGGAATCCAAAGGCCAATGACCCGAATGCAAACGCGGTCCCAAACGCCCACTCAATGTTTCCATATTCAGAAGCGGACAGTTGCAACTGATCTTTGATACGAACCGACATGTTCGCAAGAACTTGACGATCCATGTAATTAATCATGGTAGCTAGCAACAGCAGAATGCTAACCATCCATTGCCATCGGCTGAGTGATGTCGGCGGAAGCGTCAAAAAAACACTTTTTCAATTCTTGCTTAAGGCAACGGGACGAATGGCGTGAGGTAATGGTTTGCGATTTTGTGAACCGGTGGGCGCTAGCCCCGGGCTGCGATTCACAAAAACCCGCCGCTAGCGTGTTCGGTTATGCTTTATTTTATTTTACGCCATCAGGGTAAACGGCCGATGGCATGCTAGCTCGCAATTGTTTGGAAGATGGCCTAAATGATTTCGTGAATCGGTTCCACATGCTCCACTCCAACGAGCTTTTGATTAAGACCACTGTAGAAGTAGGACAATTTATTTGGATCCAAGCCTAATTGATGAAGCACCGTTGCGTGCAAATTCTTCACGTGCAAAGGCCGCTCGACGGCTGCAGCGCCAAGTTCATCGGTCGTTCCTACAGTCGTGCCACCTTGGATTCCGCCACCCGCCATCCACATCGTAAAACCGTAGGAGTTGTGATCGCGACCGGTGCTCGCTTGATACTCGGCCACCGGCTGACGTCCAAACTCGCCTCCCCATACAACGAGCGTACTGTCGAGCAACCCGCGTTGTTTGAGGTCTTTGAGCAGAGCGGCGATCGGTTTGTCCGTATTGCCCGCGTGGAGATTGTGGTTCTTTTCGAGGTCCCCGTGTGCGTCCCAATTATCGTCGTTGTGTGCTCCGCCTGAATAGAGCTGGATGAACCGAACACCTCGTTCGACCAACCGCCTCGCCATTAAGCAACGACGCCCAAAATCATCGGTTCGCTGCTCGCCAATACCATAAGACTGGAGCGTTTCAGCGTCCTCGCTGGCCAAGTCCACGACTTCGGGTGCCGACTGCTGCATCTTGAACGCAAGCTCGTAGCTGGAGATGCGTGCGGTTAATTCTGAGTTGGCTGCCCGCGTTGAAAGGTGTGCTTGGTTGTTTTCAGCAATCGCATCGATCAAATCGCGTTGAAGCTCTCGCGATGTGCCAAAGGGTGGCTGAAGATCGAGCAGCGGTGCGCCTTTGGCTCTAAGAATTGTGCCTTGGTAATTAGCTGGCATGTAGCCGCCGGACCAGTTCTTGGCACCGCTGATTGGGCCACCCTTTGGATCCAACATGACCACATAACCGGGCAAGTTCTCATTGAGCGAACCCATTCCGTAGTTGATCCAAGAACCCATCGAAGGCGAGCCGCTCAAGATCTTACCCGAATTCATCATGAGCATGGCCGAGCCGTGGATCGGTGAGTCGGCCGTCATCGAATGCAGAAAAGCGATATCGTCAACACATTTCCCCAACTCGGGAAATAAATCGCTGACCCACTTACCGCATTGGCCGTACTGCTTGAATTTCCAGCGTGGCTCTACGATTCGGCCTTGGTTGCGATGCCCACCGCGTCCGAATGTCTTTACTTCGATGGTCTTGTTGTCCATCCCAATCATGTTGGGCTTGTAATCAAACGTATCGATTTGACTGGGACCGCCGTACATGAACAGAAAGATGACGGACTTCGCCTTGGCCGGAATTTTAGTACCGTGTCCCGAGACAGCACTAGTTGCAGTACGATCATCGGCTGTCGCATGCTTATTAAAAAACCCGTCTGCAGTCAAAAACGACGTCAGTGCAACGCTGCCAAAACCGCAACCCGACTCCCAAATGAATTCGCGACGGGTACGTCCGCAGAAATTTTGCCTTGCCATGATATATTTCAATCCAAGTAGATGAATTCGTTGCTATTGAGCAGAACCAAACAGTACTCGCGAAAAGCCTGCTGCTCGTTCAGCCCGAACTTCTCTCGCAAAGCACTTATTCGCTTGACCGCCCTTTGAATCTCTTCGTCGTTTGCGGGTCTTGAATAAGCACGCTCGATCGCTACTCGCATGGTATCGACTAAGCCAGCTCCCATTCTAACAGAGTATTCAGCCAGGTGGTTTGATTGCTCTTGCATGAACGCACCGTTGAGCATGTTCATTGCTTGTGCTGCCTGAGTGGTTAGAAAGCGGGCTTCGCAACTCGAGTCAGTCTCTGGAAAGTCAAAAACGGACAATTCTGGTGGAATCAAGGAACGTTTAATAAAGATATAGACACTTCGTCGCGACCTATCGGCCGCGTCGGATTTGCCCCAGCCCTTGCCAGGGACGCTTTGTCCCGCCTTCACATCATCCGAAACGTCGGGGAAAAAACTCGGGCCATGTTGCTCCCAATGGATGCGTCCATTCACGGTCAAAACCGCGTCACGGATCTCTTCAGCGCTCAAACGCCGAACATTAAAACGTGAGAAGTAATCGTTCCCAGGATCGCGATTGACGCTTTCCGAATCGCCTGTTGACCCGAGCCGATACGTTTGCGACATCAGCATCATTCGATGCAGTGGTTTTAAATGCCAATCAAATCGCACGAGTTGCTGTGAGAGATAGTCCAGTAATTCAGGATGCGTTGGCGGTTCGCCAAGTTGACCAAAATTATTGGATGAACGAACGATACCTCGCCCGAAATGACGTTGCCAAATGCGATTCGCAATTACACGCCCTGTCAATCGATTCGCGGGTGAAGTCATCCATTTTACAAGCACGGTTCTGCGTCCAGCTGAGTTGGCTTTTGCATCGCCGAAAACTGGTTTTTCATCATGAAACAATTTTGGGAAGTCTGGTTCCACCTTATCTCCCGGCGCCTGAGGTGAACCTCGCATCAACACAAAGGTCTGCTCGGGTGTCGAATCGCATTTCGCTAATCCCAACCGAAAATCAAGCGGCAGGGATTCGATCTCCTTTCGCGTTTCCTCGACTAGTTTTTTTAGTAACTCATGTTCTTCCCATTGCGAGGGCTCTAACTGTGACTGGAGTCGTTCGCGTACGACTTTGTCCCGATCAGGTCCTTTGGCTGCTCTTTTGTCTTCATCCGTCATTTTTGCAATGCCAATCTCTTCGAGTCGGCGGATTGACTCCCGAGCGTCCTTCATGCG
>JAYVBW010000957.1:0-1979 GCA_043750255.1 Pirellula sp. | reverse complement strand
TGGTGAGTCTGAAATGTCCGTCATCCTAGAAAGGATTGACCAATGCAACGAAGCCGAATTGCCATTACTAGCAAACCAGGTTTCCCTCCTGCGTTCTCCGATCGAAGCTGGGCTTGCAGACCGTGACCCCTTAAAACGCCAAAGGTCTTTGTGTGCTATTGCTAAACTCCATATCGCTCCGCAATTTCATCACTTGGTTCAAGCGGCTCAGTCACCTGGAGACACACAGCAAACGGTAGCTGCCGAGCTAATACTCGGTTTGGCGACTGATTTTGGCAAGGAGGTCCGCCATGGAAAGCGACGAGTTGATGACGCAAACCGCGAACAGCTACTTTCGGACCTTTGGCAATCCATATTGCAGTTCAATGATCACAGGATCTTGCTAGTCATTGATGCCTGGCTATGCGCGTTGCATTGGAATGACCGGCCGTTCAAGGAGCTCTTTAAGGAAAGCCATACCAACCCGATTTACCACGTTGTGTTGAGGCAATTGAAAAACTCGCACCGAAGTCAAATTACTGAACTTTTGGCAGGAGTCCTTTGGAGCCATGGGCCTGTCGTTGGAGCCGTTACAGCTTTGGGGGAGAGGACCGAACAGGCAGTAGCCATTCAGCTTGCCGAGTTGGTCCTGGCGTTCGGAGTTACGCCCAACGTCACAAAAAACCTTAGAACAAAAGTCCCATTCCGTTGCCTAGGCCTCTTTGATTTTTCCGACAATGCGAACTCGATTCGGCATCGCTGCGCTTTGATTCAGCTCTATTCTGCTCTGGACATTTCCCCTGACAAAATTTTGCATAGCATCATTCAACTGCTTGAAACGAAAAACCCAGCCGTCGATCTCCCTTGTTCGAACGCCCTTCGTGGCATGAGATCGTTGAAAACCGAAATAGTTGTGATGGTTTTAAGCGATTGTTTTGAAACGCCTGGAATGGAACAGTACGAGCCGCCGCCTTGGAAATCCAGCTTGCGATCTTCCTTGGAGCGGCTCATTGAGCTTTATCCACATCAAGCTCCAGTTGTGCGAAGCAGTATACAGTTTGTCTTTTCAGATTTCAGATGCGAAGAGCTAATTAAACACCTGGACAACTGGCCGGAATCGCATTTGAATGCATACGCCAAGATAGTGAGAATTGCTGAAGTTGGATTTGTCGAGTTTATTGAACGGGATGCTAAATCCCAGTCCGCTGTCAAACGAATCCGTGCGATTAACGCTGTTCGATTTCTCGGAATGGACAATGGGCTTATCGACGTAACTCTGGAAGCATTGGAGGACAAAAATGAGAAAGTTCGCGTCGAGGCTATCTACGCTATTGCTTCGGGAAACAATTGGCGAGGAGCGATTGACATTATACGTCCTTTATTAGGCGATGCAGAGCAATCGGTCAAAACCGCTGCGGACTTTGCTTTGTCTCGTTTAGAAAGTTAATTCACTATGGTTCATCCGTTTTCTGTTTATTTCTCCGCGATACAGCGTATAGAAGGATACGACCGCCTGATTGTGAAATGGTGGTGGGGCGTCCTAGCTATCATCGCGTTAATGATCCTGCTGGCCAGTTGGCGATTGACGGTTCATTTTATCCTTTGGTGGCAAAAACCAATAACGAGTCCCAAAAGCCTTTTCAAACAGCTTGTCCGCCTCCATCAACTCAGCGCCGAGGAAAAATCGCTGATTTCAGGGCTTGCCCCCAAACTGCCGACTGACGTTCCGGTAGCAATTCTTTTTGTTGACCCCTCAAGTTGGGCATGGAAAAAAGTGCAAGACCCAATTGCCCTCGTGTTGCTGGAAAAATTGTATGCCAAGATCTTCGGGTTTCCTCGTGATCGCGTCGGGAGTTGATGTTATAACCTCGGGAAATTGCCTCGCTTGAAATTGAAACGTCTGGAGAATTTCCCGTGTCCGAAATTGATAAAAAGCTCGCTCAACTCAGCCTGTCCTTGCCGCCTGCTCCCAAACCCGCTGGTTTGTACAAGCCGATGCT
>JAYVBW010000956.1:0-3132 GCA_043750255.1 Pirellula sp. | reverse complement strand
GTTCATCGCTTTGATTGAGACGCACCGTGCCAAGCTTTCACGCCACTAGAGACTGTCCTACTTGTCAGCAAAGGAGAGAGCATTACCAAGCTGTTGGGCTCGTGGTATTTTGCTTTACAATTGTTTCGTTTGGATTGCTGGCGCCGATTACCTTACCGCTGACGATCTGCCTCGTGATATCGTCCCTCCGCCGTTGCAAGAATTGCCGATCGACTATAGAAAAATGAAGCATCGATAGAATGGATCGAGCGGAGCGTTTTCCTTGCCAATAATGAGTACTAAATCATTGCATTTGTGATATGATCTCGACTTCTTCACACCACTCAAATCACACAGGAATCGAAAATGAAATTTGCTGCAATTGGTTTGTGTTATCTCCTGTTCCTTGGCTCCACGCTCTTTGCTCAAGAGTCGATCAAACCCGGCAAAGAGCATGCATTCTTGGCAGAAACGGAAGGAGAATGGAATACGTGAGCAAGGACAAGCACATTTTCAAGATGTGGATGGGAACGACAACAGGCGATCCGATGATGGTGGCTACTTACAATCGCAAGAAGTAGCCTTCCATTAGTTATTTCCAGATAGTTCGGCTTGGAAGAGACGACTGGATGGCGACGAGAGGTGGATCCATCACATTTGACCGTGCACATAGCCTCGAGGTGCCAATTGCTTAACGCCGGTCTTATCCTTAGTCCAGAGTCCGGTTCTAGTCACAAAAGTTCCAATACGCGTCAAAGGTACACCTCCAATTTCACTGGGCAATTTGGTAAGATTCTCCACTGGCACAGCTAATAAAAGCTCAAAGTCCTCTCCGTCCCCTAACGCATGTTCTAGAGGGGTCCGACCGGATTTTTGAGCACAAACTATCGCATCGTCGCTGATCGGAACTAATTCCAGCGAAACCTCCGCACCGCATTTGCTTGCGACCGTCATGTTCAGTAGATCCACACCCAGACCATCGCTAATATCGGTCGCTGCGGCGACTACGCCGAGTCGATGCAGTTCGGTTGCCAAATCGAGTCTGGGTTCGAATGACAAATGCTTGCCCAGGATACTGCCACCGAGTTTTCCGGTCACAACGATCGCATCACCCGGCGAAGCACCACTTCGCAACCAACTGCCTCCGCAGGCGACTTTCCCTAATGCCGTCATATGGATTACCAGCGGTCCGTTCCATACGTTGGTGTCTCCACCTGCAATCGAAATCCTGTACTTCTCGGCTAGTTCGTAAACACCTTCAAACACGCTGGAGGCCAGATCCCCTGCATTTTCATTAGGCAAACAGAGCGAAAGGAAAACCGCGATCGGCTTGGCGGCCATGCTGGCTAAATCGCTTAAGTTGACGGCCATGAGTTTTCTTCCTGCCGCATGGGCTCCACATTCGGTTAGAATAAAATGGGTACCATCGCAAAGTGAGTCAGTCGTGACTGCCAAATCGGAATGTGCCGAATCCAATGAATCGAATCCGATCAGAGCGCAGTCGTCACCGATCCCCAACTTTACCTTGGGCAATCGGGCTGCTCTTTGTTTGGCCCATGCTATAAAACTGTGTTCCATCGGAGCTGTCGGTAGTTCCAAGAGGCGAAAAAACGCGGTATGAAATTAAAATTGAATCAACAATCGAAGCCACTATTGACGTATTGTGTACCACGCCACCGACTCTGGGCAAGCGGTCGATGCGACAATTGTCGGATCAGCCTGGTCCCATTTGTCTTGTTCGTAATACTTATCGCAATTTCCGTCACGGCTTCCGCTCCCTTTGCGACCGCTACGGACGACGAACCCAAATCAGCCGAACAAGAAATAAAAGCTTGGATTGAGGATCTCGGATCTGACAACTACTCTAAACGACAACTTGCAACACTGAGGCTAAGCAAGCGAAACGCGGATTCAATGCCATTCGTGATCCAAGCGGCCAACGACGCAACTGGCGAAAAAGCCGACCGCCTTTTTCAATTCCTCTCGTCGATTGCATCTGACCCCTATAGTGACTCGGGAAAAATCGCGTTCGATTCTTTGAACCAATTGGCCGCTTCGAGAACGACCAGCAAGTCTATTCGGGCCGAAAAAATTCTTCAAGTCATCGGTGCAGAACAAAGAGACGCTGCAATTAATTTGCTCGATGAGTGCAAAGCAACTCTCAGAGACTTCCGCAAACTTCAAGTCATGAGCGGTAGTGTCGATGTGAAACAACCTCTGGTAATCGACAGGAAATTTACTGGGAACGCTGCTGATCTGGCTTGCCTAAAATGGTTGACCGACGTTCCATTTGCAAGGCTCGAGGGACCACAGATCAGTCGTGAGATTTTGCAACAGGTTATCGGCCTTCCCCACTTAAAGAAACTTCAGTTAATTGAGACCGAACTGACGGCTGAGGATCTCGTTGTGCTGCGGGACGCGCCCGATCTGGATTTATTAGAAATAGTTTATTCACCGATGGGAGACGAATCCGCAGAGCTACTCACCAGTTTGCCTGTATGGGGCAATGTTTACCTGTTTGGTACTAAGTTGACACAAAGTGGTGAACAAACACTTAAATCGAAATTAGATGGCATCGAACTCTTTGTCTCGCGCGGCGGATTCTTAGGAGTCGTCGCACTCGGAAACTCGACGGTAATCAATGAAGCGGTACTTGGCGGAGCAGCCGAAAAAGCTGGCCTACTACGAGGCGATAAAATGCTTTCCGTAAACAATGTTCCGATCACTTTGTTTGAAGACCTAAGGAAGCAACTTGCCAAATTCGCTGATGGGGAAAAAGTCACAATTGAATTTGAGCGTGTGATCCCCACTCGACTTGATTTACCCTTCGGCGAATTTCCTCAAGGCCCACTTCTACAACGTGAGAAATTTCAGGCTGAAGTTACCCTCGGTCGGCGTACCGATTTCAACAGAGAAAGGTGATGCAGGACGAGATCAAAGCTTGGAAGCCAAACGAACTAACCCGACTCCGTCGGCTTGCGACGAAATGGTATTCGGAAAATGGACGAGCTCTCCCATGGAGACAAACTTTCGATCCCTACAAGATTTGGGTGAGTGAGATCATGTTGCAACAGACTCAGGTTGTGACCGTCATCCCTTATTATCTTCGCTTTCTCCAATCGTTTCCGGACGTCGGTTCATTGGCAACCGCTC
>JAYVBW010000955.1:0-1880 GCA_043750255.1 Pirellula sp. | reverse complement strand
TTGAGCTGAATCGCTCTCGCGACCCTGTCCAATTCTGGGCGATAGAAAGCGGTCAAGTTCAATTGTTTTTCCGAGCCGACCACGCAGTCGATTGCGATTGGATCGGTTCCATTGGATCGGTGCGTTGCAACAGACTTCCACTTGCCATCGGAATGAGTGAGGAGGCTCCCGGAAAACGCGGTAGCATGCAACTGATCGCTCTGGACAATTAAATCGACTTGTTCGACAAGTGGTTCATAGTCCAGCGTCGAGCCAGGTTGAACGTGCGGTTCAAGGCAATGCGACACATCAAAACGTGTCGTCAATTGCAATCGGTCGGAACTCTCCATCGCCTTCCAAAAAGCGTCGTGCAATGAGCTTCCTTTTGTTAATCTACGCGCCAAGTGGATGTCCATATGCGGCAACACGATTTCGGAAACGGTCTTGTAGTTGTCCGCATCCTTTGAAGACAGTCTCGCGTAAACACCTGATAAATCCAGGGCCAATTCCAGAGGTTTGGCTGGGTTGTTCTTGTTCACTGGCTGGGTCGACGGCAGGCGAACTACGTACTTCCTGTCCGAGCGAAGTGGTTCGGTCGTAATCAAAATGTTTCGTAAGTCGGGTGAGGTTGCTACAGAGAGAACGGCCACTTTTTCGCGGGCAGCTTTGATTTGCGCGACAACCGCTGCGTACGGCGGAACCAGCGTTGTAAACGTGTCGCCAGCTTCAACATATTGGCCGCTCGTCACCTCCACCTGTTTGTTGATTCTCCGCAATGTGTCGGGTTGGAGCGGTCGATCCATGGCGATACATATTTCCGTTGGCCCCAGTGCGAAGATTTGTGTCGGCTGAGCTGCTTGTTTATCGACATATCGAATTTTGTATATTGTACCGGCACCCTCGGGACCTGTTCCCCAGTCCGGTGGTCCGGAATGGGTAGCAATGAGTAAGGAGCCGTCGGGAGCGACGGTGCAGTCGATGGTCAGTTTGTTGATTCTGGCGATGGTTTGATTTCGAGCGACGTAGCCATATTCACTTGGCAAAAGTTCCGTTCGAAAAAGCTGTCCGCGAGACTCACCGCACACGAATACGTTTCCTGCCCAATGGATTGGCCCAAAGGTTGGACCACCGCATACGGATCGATTGAAAAAGATACCGCACGTAGATTGATGCTGGGGTGCGTACTCAAAGACCGCTGGTTCGTTCACTACGTTGGGTAAATGTTTGGGATGTCGTGGAGGGAAGCCGTAGTGCTTGCCTTCGACGATGTGCAATAGTTCGTCAAAGGGATTGCCGTTGGGAAGCCACGTTGCGCCCTCTTGTTCGCTCGTGATGAGTTGCCCCTCGTCGGTCCAATCCATGGAAACAGGGAATCGGACTCCCGTACAAACGGTTTCACGTTTAGACCAATCTGGCGAGACTTTCTGGATTGTTCCACGCTCACTTCCAAGGTCGTATTCGGAGACTCCTAGTTTGTTGACTTGGTGGGCATTCGCGTAGTCCGCACACCCGATCGCAAAATAGAGGGTACCGTCTGGAGCCATGGCTACGCCGACTGCATCCACTCTCGGAGAAATCTCGCGCCAGCCGCTGGCGATGATCTTTTCTGTGTCCGCAACATCATCGCCGTCCGTATCGGCCAACATAGAAAGTTTGCCCTTAGAGGCCACAATGACGCCGGAGCCATGCGAATAGCCTGGTGGTGTTACGACCAAGCCGATCGGTCCGCGGAGTCTCCCCTTGTTGTCCCAATATAGCGTGGCGGTATCCTCGAGCCCATCGGCATTGGTGTCGCGGAGCAACCAAACGTTGCCGTTGTATCCGAGCGCGACCAAGACGCCATCATGGCGATAGCGTAGGTTGTTTAGATTGGTCAGCTCCAACGGCAACTTTTCAACCGA
>JAYVBW010000954.1:0-2193 GCA_043750255.1 Pirellula sp. | reverse complement strand
TGGAATAGTCTTTCATGGCCAGTAAAGTGTCCCCTCGCATTCGATATGCTTGCCAGTGCTCCGAATCGATCTTAATTACTTGTCCAAATACTTTGATCGCCTGGGATGGACGATCGTCCATTGAGTAGAACAGCCCAAGTTGCATGAGGAGGCCAACATTCGGTTGATCTTTAGGCTGGTTCTTGATGATCAAAAGCAAGTCTCCGATCGCGTCTCCAAACCGCTTCTGCTCTGCCGCGATGGTAGACCGCATCAGAATCGTCTCAATTCTGTTCGGTGCAAGTTCGAAGGCTGTATCAACATCCTTTTTCGCTGCTTCTAGATCATCCGCTTGGATGGCAACTTTCGCTCGATACAAAAGTCCTTCGATATCGTCCTTGGACAATTCCAGGACTCGATCGAGGTCTGCTTTTGCTAAGTCTGAATCTTGATTTACCGCGTGGACTCTTGCTCGCGTCTTCAGTAACGTTGTTGAATTTGGAAGAATCTTTATTTTGTCGCTAAGCAATTCCAACGCATCCTTGATCCGATCCTTGTTCGAGGCCAAAAGCTCTGCGGTGTTTTGGATTACAAGTTCGTTTTCCAAGTTCGATTCGAGCAATTTTTGGAAGAACTCCAAAGCTTCATCTGCCCTATCATTTTGGACAAGACTTTCTCGGAGAACCAATATTCCAGCTTGATTGTTTGGATCGTATTGGATGGATCTCTTTAAGTCGGAAACGGCTTCGTCTGTTTCGGATTGCAGCCCCGCACGGATCATTAAAAGCCTGCTGAGCTTGACTCTCATTTCGGGTTCAGCAAGCTTGGAATCAACGTAGGGAGTTAATTCATCAATACCTTCGCTGGCAACATCTCTTGCCGCATTAGGTTCCTTGCGACGTGCGTGTAGTTCCGCCTTCATTAAATATGCGTCAGCGAGCAAAGGATCAAATTCAATCGCTTCACCCAAGTCGCCCAAAAGGTCGTTCAAGAGCTTGTTTTTCCTCGAGGCCGACATGCCTGGCGTTAGGGTTCGAGCTACCTCCTGGGTTTTCTGCATGTAAGACGCGGCGATCAATTTCTTTGCCGCTTCCATATCCGCTTTGTCGAGTCCCTTTACAACCGCTGATTTTGCGAGAGTAATAATCTCCTTGAGCGTTTCAACCGAATCGACATTTAGCCGCAACCGACATGCTTCCTCAAAATCCGCGTCACCGTCGTACGATTTGGGAACAACGATTTCGGCTGGTTTTTTGTTTTCAGGTACTTGGGTGGTTACCTCTTGGGCCTGCACCGGACAAGTAAGAAACATCGTCCCGGTTACCAAAAGACTGGCAAACAAACGACGGCGTGTTTTGATTGTGCTGTGACGAACAAGTGGCGGTGGATTCATTTTGGATTGAGTCATTTCGAAACCTAGTCATGCATGGAATGTCGATTGCAAGCGTTCCACCAAGTGTTTCTAGCGATGGAGGCTATGGGGATCGCGTTCCATTGTAGCGTCTAAACTGTTACGAATGAAAGTTCGGATTCGACTTCTTATTCTTCAGAAAAACTTGTGGGGACGCGGGTTTTCGCATCTGGCCAGGCTGCGACGGGTCTGCCTAAAAATTCTAAAGAGGGCTTTATTTTGCGTGCTACTTCCAACCGTTTAGTCTGGGCTGCAAAATAGGCGTAAGCACGCACTCGCTGTGGTGTTAATTCGGTTCCGGCGAATTCAGCAATTACAATCTGACGAACATATTCGTTGTTTTCTCTCGAAGGATTGTACCCTTCTATAAGGTCAAGCTCAGCAATGGTTGGGGCTAAATCCTCATGGTTGAACTCCCATATCTCGCCAAGCAGCCAGTTGGAACCTGGCCCTGCCGCGGGATAGGGCCCCAAATCGAACAAGTCCGATTGAATTGCACCCACCACGATTCGTATGGGTTTACGGGGCCAAAGTCCACCTCGAAGGTGCGATTTTTTGAGAGTCCCGTAAACAAAAAAAGCCGCTACATCGTTTGTGTTCATCTGCAAACAAGCCATTGGTGGTTCAACATGAAAGTCATAGGAAAGTACCCGATCTCGACGTTTCCCCTCACTTCGAAATGAACCAATTAGCACGACAATCTGGAATTGTTCTGGATTAGGTACGCAGTCGATCAATAAACTCAGCGATTTGCTGATGGATTTGTTCGATTCTTTGATCTGCGTTGACAACCATAACTTGCC
>JAYVBW010000953.1:0-1849 GCA_043750255.1 Pirellula sp. | reverse complement strand
GTTTGCGACCCCGTTATCAGATGCAAGTTGAACAGCGATCAACTGCCGAACGGAATTAGAAACGTCCAGTGTACCGAGCCAATCGGAAATGGTTGTTTGATCCAACTCGATCGCTCTCGGGGAAAGCCAGGGTTGATCGGCATCCATCAATGCAGCTTGAACATTCAATGTGTTGAGCGAGAATTCCATCTCCCCAAATACTTTGGCGGACATTGCATCATCGAGAAGATGTCCATCAAGATAAATTGGCATGCTTAGGTCATCTTCTTCAGACACATCGAGAAACTTGAGTCCGAACATTTCAGCATAGGCAACCCAAGTTGGATGATTCGAACCGAGAAACTCTGCACCTCCCTCAACCGTCCTATCTTGAACCACATCCCTAAACGTAAGTACTCTCCCTCCCACGCGATTGCGAGCTTCGATGAGCGTTACTAAGTATCCTGCCGCCTTCAGCTCGTGAGCACAAGCTAGGCCAGCAAACCCCGCCCCGACGACAACGACACGACTCGCAATGTTTGGGCGAGAGTAACTGGTTGTGGACAATAGCAAACTCGCTCCCAAAACCGCTGTGTTCTTTAAAAAATCCCGCCGCCCAACGGACAACTCCGGCCGAAACTTTCTGGAGAGGCGCACATAGGCCGAAAGCATAATGAACATTCCAATGGACGGGTCCGGTCAAAAATCTCGGAACCCGAGATTTGTATTAACAGCCGAATCGAAATTATAACTCCTTTCGCAGCAGCCGGTTTTCCACTCGCAATCGAGGTTCCCTGTCCCAATGGCAATTTTAGGATAAACGAACTATAAATAGGATTCTCAACTTCCGACATCACCTAGGAGTTTCAACGGCTATGCCAAAAAAATCACGTCGTTCCTTTTTGAAAGAAACAGCTTTCGGCGGCGCTATTCTGGGGCTCTCCCCGCGCACCCATCGCGCTCTTTTCGCGGCGGAATCGCCAAGCGAACGGGTTCGCGTCGGCATGATCGGCGTTGGCAATCAGGGAGGACCGAAGAACAACATGAAGTATTTCTTGAAAAACATCGTCGCTCTTTGTGACTTGGATAAGACTTATTTAGCTGAGGCTGGCGAATTTCTGCAAAAGGAAGCTGGTAATTCTGCGGTCATGACCGACGACTACCGACGATTGCTCGACGCGAAGGATGTGGACGCTGTTGTCGTCACGGTGCCAGACCAGTGGCATGCCTTAATGACGATCGAAGCCTGCAAGGCTGGCAAAGACGTTTATTGCGAGAAGCCGCTTACACTCATGATCGGCGAAGGAAAGCCTATGATCGATGCTGCCCGCAAGCATGGACGGGTCGTGCAAACAGGCACGATGCAACGGAGTGGTATCGAGTTCAAGCTGGCCGTTGAGCTAATCCAAAAAGGTATCGTCGGCAAAGTGCATACCGTCAACGTCACGTTGCCCAGTCCAAACTGGATCGCACGGGCGAAAAGCCCTGTGCCTGACAGCGCGCCTCCAGAAGGCTTCGACTACAACCGTTGGCTGGGACCAGCTCCCATGCGTCCCTACAACAAGAATCACCTTCACTATCTCTTCCGCTTCTATTGGGATTACAGCGGTGGACAACAAACGAACTTCGGTGCGCATCATCTCGACATCGCCCAATGGGGACTTGGAATGGACAAGAGCGGCCCGACGAGCGTCGAGGGTTCGGCTGTTTATAATCCGGATGGTTGGTACGAAACACCTGACACGACCGATATCAAATACACGTATGCCAATGGCGTCGTGATGGTTTGCCGACAAAAACTGGATACGAAGAGCACCGACCAAGGCACGGAATTCGTTGGTGAAAAAGGGAGCCTGTTCGTCTATCGTGG
>JAYVBW010000952.1:0-2658 GCA_043750255.1 Pirellula sp. | reverse complement strand
CGAATGGCGACTCGGGCACAATCGGATACAGATGGACTTTTGCGAGAACTGATGGAACAGCGGGTATTGCTGCTCGACGGGTCCATGGGTGCTCTCATTTTTCAAAAGAAATTGCCCGAATCCGCGATACGTGGCGAACGATTCAAGAATCATCCAGCCGATTTGTCCAAAGCGACTGACGTGCTCGTCCTCACACAGCCCGATGTCATCCGAAGCATCCACGCTGAGTATTTGGCTGCCGGTTCGGACATCATTGAAACCAACACCTTCAACGCAAGCTTGATTGGATTGGCGGAAAACAAGCTTTCCGATTTCGCGTACGAGATTTCAAAAACAGGTGCTGAAGTCGCTCGCTCGGCGGTCGAAGCTCACCTAAAACACGATCCATCCAAGCCACGCTTTGTCGCTGGCAGTATCGGTCCTACCGCAGTTCAGCTTTCGATGAATGCCAAGGGTGATCCGTCGACCCGCCCGTTTAGTTTTGAGCAAATGGTCGCAAGCTATGAAGTCAATGTGGATGGCCTCCTCGACGGTGGCGTGGATATTCTTCTACCGGAAACTTCCTTCGACACTTTAAATTTCAAAGCGTGTTTGCTAGCCATCGAAAACGTGTTCGCTCGACGTGGCCGACGTTGGCCTACCATGCTATCTGCTACGGTCTTCGAAGGAGGAGTTACTCTCACAGGGCAACAACTTGAGGCATTCTGGATCGCAGTTTCGCACTTCCCGATGTTGAGCGTCGGGCTCAATTGTGGCTTGGGTGGCGATAGAATGCGTCCTTACTTGGAACGCTTAGCCAATGTTTCCGACGCTGCGATCAGTTGCTATCCCAACGCTGGCTTGCCCAATGAAATGGGAGAGTTTGACGAAACGCCATCCAAGATGGCTGGTTTTGTTCGAGACTTCGCAACGCAGGGATGGGTGAACATCGTGGGCGGTTGCTGCGGCAGTACTCCTGCACACATCAAGGCAATCGGTGAAGCCGTCGCTGGCGTCGCGCCACGTAAAACACAAGAACGCAATCGCTCAACCCAATATGCGGGCAACGAGCCCTTCGTCTTCCGCAAAAACAATCCGTTCGTCATGGTCGGCGAACGCACCAACGTGACCGGCTCCAAAAAGTTTGCTCGACTGATCAAAGAGGGCAAATTCGAAGATGCGATTCGCGTTGCGAAAACGCAGGTCGACGGTGGTGCGAATGTGATCGACGTTAACATGGACGAAGGCATGCTCGATGGCGCCGCCGCCATGAGCACCTTCCTCAATCTCATCGCTCACGAATCCGAGATCGCCAAAGTCCCGTTGATGATCGATAGTTCCAAGTGGGAAATTCTCCAAGTAGGAATTCGGCATTCACCTGGCAAACCCATTGTTAACTCGATCAGCCTCAAAGAAGGCGAAGAAGAGTTTCTCAAAAGAGCCAAGTTTATCCAACAACACGGTGCTGCCGCCGTCGTCATGGCATTCGATGAACAAGGTCAAGCGGCTGATTACGAAAACAAAGTTCGCATTTGCAAACGCGCGTACAAGCTGCTCACGGAAAACGGTTTTCCCGCCGAGGATATTGTATTCGACCCGAACATCCTCACCGTCGGAACAGGCTTGCCCGAACATGCCAACTACGCCGTCGATTTTATCGAAGCGGTTCGCACCATCAAGAAGGTATGCCCCGGAGCACGAACCAGCGGTGGCGTTAGCAACGTCTCGTTTTCTTTCCGAGGAAATAACACCGTTCGAGAATCGATGAACGCCGTATTCTTGTACCACGCCATCAAAGCGGGTCTCGACATGGGGATCGTCAACCCTGAAATGCTCGAGGTTTACGATGAGATTGAGCCGGAACTTCGCGAACGCGTCGAAGACGTTTTGCTAAATCGGCGGCCAGATGCTACCGAACGTCTCATCGATTTTGCTGAAACGGTTAAAGCCAAAGACAAGGCTCCTGTGAAGGTCGACGCTTGGCGCGAATTGCCAGTCGAGGAACGACTCAAACACGCCTTGCTCAAAGGAATCTCAGATCACATCGCTACCGACACGGAAGAAGCCCGAGCGAAATACGGTCGCCCGATCAAAGTAATCGAAGGCCCCCTCATGGATGCGATGAATCTGATCGGCGATCTATTCGGCCAAGGCAAAATGTTTTTGCCTCAAGTCGTCAAGTCGGCGGCTGTGATGAAAAAAAGTGTTGCCTATTTGACGCCTTTCATGGAGGAAGAAAAGAAATTGGCTGGAGCGACAGGTGGCCATACGAGCCGCGGAAAAGTCCTGCTTGCGACCGTCAAAGGAGACGTGCACGATATCGGCAAGAATATTGTTGGAACCGTTTTAGCTTGCAATGACTTCGAAGTTATCGACTTGGGCGTTTTAGTTCCATGCGAAAAGATCCTTGCGGAAGCCAAGAAACAAGGTGCTCAAGTCATCGGGTTATCTGGACTCATTACGCCTTCGTTGGACGAGATGGTACACGTCGCAAAAGAAATGCAACGAGAGGGTTTTACGATCCCGCTATTGATAGGTGGCGCGACAACGAGCTCCAAACATACTGCCGTCAAAATCGCTCAGCACTATCATCATGAAGTGGTACACGTACTGGATGCATCGCGAAGCGTACCTGTCGTCGAAAAGCTCGTGAATCCTTTGTCTCGCAAGGATTTCGGA
>JAYVBW010000951.1:0-3864 GCA_043750255.1 Pirellula sp. | reverse complement strand
CTATCGCGTGTTGAAAGAAGGAGGCTACGAGGGTGGGGGAGCGATGGTTTATTATGGCCTGCCATCCATCTGGTCCGATCAAGTTGAAGAAACGATCATCGACGAAGTACATCGCCAAGCGTCCGCATTGGAGCTAAAGAAACCAAAACGATCCATGTTTGAACCCAGCGCCTCCTTAACCGTCGTCTCGGAATCAGGACGGGGTGGCGAAGGTCCTGCATGGGATCCTGAGTTGGGAGTGTTTTCCAGTGGCAATGGCGACATCAATCGACTTGCAAGAAACGGAACGGCCAGTGTGTTTCGCGAGGGAGCGGGATCCAATGGCCTTCTATTTGATCGAGATGGCAGCTTGCTCGCTTGCGAACCATCCCTGCGCAGGGTCACTCGTACGCAACGGGATGGGACGGTAAAATTGCTGACTTCCTCGTTTGCGGCTAAAGCCTACAATACGCCGAATGACCTAACGTTAGACTCTCGGGGGCGTATCTATTTCTCCGATCCTCGCTATGGGAATCGCGACGACATGCAGCAACGAAACGAGTCGAACGAAACGCTGGAAGGAGTCTATCGTATTGAACTCGATGGCAGCGTTAAGAGGGTCGTGGGACGCGAAGTGGAACGAGCCAATGGCGTGCTCGTCTCCGCGGATGACCGATTCCTTTACGTCGCAGACAATTGTAACGATCGATTGGGGGGTGCCAGAAAACTATGGCGATTTGATTTACAAAGAGACGGAACAGTCATCCCGGCAAGCCAACGACTGATGCACGATTGGGGAAAGGGTCGTGGCCCAGATGGACTTAAACAAGACATCGTAGGAAACCTATATGTAGCGGCAGGAACGAGCGAAGGCAAACCGCCGTTTGAACCGGACGCAAGCCAGCGCGGTGGTATCTATGTTTTCAGCCCTGCCGGCAAGCTGGTAGATTTCGTACATGTCCCGCGCGACGAAGTCACGAACTGCGCATTCGGTGGCGAAGATCTTCGGACACTCTACATCACTGGTGGCGGTACGCTGTATAGCATTCGAACAGTTCATCCCGGCAAAGTACCTTGGCCCAAAATCGTCCCGTGAATTCACTCGCGACACGGCCGTGTCAATTCCACGACGCAACAACCAGCCTTTATGGTTACGGCATGGTATTGGAATCCAAATCCATTGATGTACTTGGCAATGCACCTAAAACTTGGACGGACACCGCTGGCCGAACCTTCGGATCAAGTTATCAATTGGACAAAATTACCGATGTGTCTTATGCTGCAGATGGTAATCAGTTGACCGTTCGGGATCTAAACAACGTCGGTGCGGATATGGTTTACGACTCTCTAGACGAACTGCTAACGTCCGGTGGCCAAAGCGTAAGGACTGACGTCAAGGGAAATCAGACGGTTCTTCCCTCTTCGCTCGCAACTGGCGGCTCGCAGCTAGGCTTCACGTGGGACTCTGACAACAAGCTGAAATCGTCCGACATTGACAACAATGAATCGGCCGATGTGACGTTCGAATACGATGCCCTTGGCAGACGGGTTGCTTGAACAGAAGGCTCCGCATCGGTGGTCTACTTCCTAGCGGACCAGCAAACCATTGCAGATTATCCACGCGGTGGAGCGGCATCGACAAACATGTATCGGTATGTGTTCGCCAGCTACATGCTGATCGCTATGCCTACACGGCCGACGGCCAACCAACGATTTTAACAGTTAGCCTTTCGATACTGGCAACATCAGCGTTAGCAAACCGTTACGCTTACACAGCCCGGGAATGGGGTGCAACGCTAGGCTTGCATCACTTCAGGGCAAGATGGATGAGCGGATTCACGGGGTAGGTTCCTCACCAGAGACCCTATTGATTATGAAGTGAGTCAGTTCGCTCTTCACGAATTTTTCAAAGGACACTCTGCCAAGAAACTGCGGCCCGAGTTGAATCCGGTAAACTCTGGCTGCGTTTGACCGTAAATCCTCGAGGGAGAAGTCAGTATGAATCAATGGAACAAGCTAGCTGCGGCTTGCAAAACGATTCAGCACAACAGATACTTTGGTGCGGGTAACTCCACAACTGAACTTACAGAATTGACACATATTTTGGGAGCGTTAGGTGATTTTCCTGATGCCATATTGTGGACGCAAGCTAAGTCCTTGCAAGCACATTTGAAGGGAGACTTAGCAAGCGCAATTCTATTCAGAAAACGTGAAATTGAAATGACGATACAACTACATTCGGAAGTGGCGTATTTAGAGCCCGAAGTAGTTGAATTCGCGCTGGAAGATCGTGGAATAGACGCTATCGCTGAATCTAAGCAGGTCTTGGATATTTTATTGAAAGAGGAATCGACGCGTTGAAGGAAAAGGGGTCAGCGACGGTCTTAATCTTTGGCAATAGCTGAAAGGCAAAAAGCGACCATGGCTAAAAAAGGCTACCGCAAAGCCACGCAACCACTCGACAGCATCAATGTCAAATTTATTCGCAAGTATTGATTCGCAAGCTGCAAAAAATCCACCGTTTAACGCATCCGGCTCTCGTGCCTCAATGCTGCATTGAAAAGGAAAAAAGGGTCAGGTCTCTTTATCGCGATTAGCATGCAACTGCACCTAAGCAAATGACTTCATGCTGTTTATTTTAGTCTGCGGATCGCCGAAGACCCCCTCACGAGTGATTTTGCCCCGCCAAGTTCGAACCGGTTTCCGCCATGTTATCGTAATGGATAGCCATGATGCAATGTCCCACCAACCATCTACCGTGGGAGGAGACCATTGTCTCGTGGCTTACATAAATTGCTTCAACCAGTTGTGCAATATCTCGCGGAAAACCAAGTGCATGTTAATCGCGTTTAAGACACTTGACCCTTTTTCCTTCGCCGTCAACGCAAACATGGTTTTTTCAGCAGCGATAGCTGCGACAGCGAATAGCTGCGGGTGACAACCCGCAGATTATGCACACCGGATCTGCAGAGAGCCGCGTAGGCGGCGGCACAGGGTACAGTCCATTTCAGATGCGTTATGTCGCCGCATTCGCGGCTCTGAACAACCACCGCGAATCTCTACCGCCGGTTCCCACCGGCGGCTAAGCGCTGCCGCCGCATACGCGGCTCAAAATCGTCAATTGGCTTTCCAATTAAAAATGGTCATTGCCATGTGCGAAATCATCCGATCCGGGAAAACGGTCCGAATCTACTTTTGGTATAATTGAACCCGCCGATCGCCCTACTATTTGGCAATAGCTGAATCCCAATAAGTCGGGCGACGCGTTGACGAGCAGTTTTGCGGCATAAAATGGTTCCGTGAATGCCCTCTTTCGAGCGATGAAACGCGCAAAGCAAGTTTGGATTTCCACAACTGGTTCGTAATTTCGCTTCACGCACGGACTTTGAGGCAGTTGATTCAGAAAAACGTTCGAGTCTATGCGACGAGTTTGCTGCGCGGAGTTCCATCACGACCGCGATGGATTCCATCGCGGTGGAGCTTAAATAGCCATTAGATCGCTGATGACTCCAACATGGGCCGCGAAGCTGTTCGCTGTTTCTAGCGGCGAAAGCGATCCTGCTGACGCTAATTCGGCTCGGTCCAGTCGAGCGCTCGACGATTTCCGCGATCCGAAGTACCATATTGGACATACTGCTTGCCTTTAGACGATAGACCTTAATAAAAGACCCTTGGAAATGACAAAAGACACCTCCTCCGCGAGGCTGGCGCCCGAGCTGCTAGCCCCGGCAGGAAACTGGGAATGTATCCATGCCGCAATCGAAAATGGTGCCGATGCCGTTTACTTCGGGCTGGAATCCGGCTTTAACGCTCGTGCGAGAGCGGTCAATTTCTCCCTTGAGGACCTGCCGAGCCTGATGCAGTTGCTGCATCGACGAGGGCTTG
>JAYVBW010000950.1:0-1650 GCA_043750255.1 Pirellula sp. | reverse complement strand
AATCTCTTCGGAGCTGCATGCTCGAAAGGGTGGGCACTGGACACCTGCAACAGCAAGTTTCGGATAAAGAGTTTTTAACGCGACTGCCGCTTTTTCAGCTACACCTTCCGATGCGCCATAGAAATACACTCGCAGTTTTTTGTCCGCACAACGTTCGGCCAATCGATATATTAAATCGGAACCAGCAACTCGATCAGGCAGCTTGGTTGCATTGAGTTTGCTGCGCCAAAGTATTGGCATTCCATCACATAACGTCAACGCAGAATTTTGGGTGAAAGCGGCTAAACGGAGATTTCTTGCGCATAGCATGGCGTAGTTTAAGTTGGCTGTGACCACATAGCTTGGCCCGCCAGTGTAGATCACCTGTTCCAAATAATCGAGTGTTTGTTCCATGTCGACAGCATGGTAGTCTAACCCCCAAATACGCGTTGTCTCAGGCTTTTTTAGTTCACTTTGATTCTGAAACTTATACGCAAGAGAATTGGGTGAATCATCCCTTATCATTGCGGTTCGCTGTTTTATAGCAGCCGAATTGACCTTGGTTGTGGACGTGGTTGGAACGTAGGGAGTGGTTGCCGATTCGAGGAGGCTCGCGATGCGTAGGGGGCTTTGGCTGTATCTCGACATTGCGATAGGCAAATTCAAAAAGCGAGCGAATGAATCGTCAGAAACAACAGGTTCGAGGGAATCCCCTCAAAATACTAGCATGCTGTTCTTTGTGAAGTCACTTTGTCGATGTCCAGAGGCCAGTCGAGCCGCCGAAATAGAAGCGATTATTCGGGTTGTACCTAATGTGACACCCACGAACGGGAGTTGGTGCATACAATATTGCGATTCACCTTTATGCATCCCGGCGCATTTTCACCAATACGGAAATCAAATGAGCAACGCGCTTAGCTCCATCGGAAAAAAGACGGACAGTCAAAGCACCATCAGCCATCGGCCCAGCCAGCTCGACGTATCGATTGGTCAATATCTAATCAATCGCCTTCAGGATTACGGAATCCGAGATTGCTTTGGGATCCCCGGTGACTATGTCCTGAACTTTTACAGCATGCTGGAAAAGAGCCCAATCAATGTGGTGGGCTGCACACGCGAGGATTGTGCGGGTTTTGCAGCCGATGCCTACGCAAGAATTCGAGGAATGGGCGCGCTCTGTGTCACCTATTGCGTTGGGGGACTTTCGGTTTGCAACAGCGTGGCTGGCGCATTTGCAGAAAAGTCACCAGTGGTCTTGTTAAGCGGCGCTCCGGGATTGAATGAACGCGTCAACAATCCATTGCTCCATCACAAAGTTAAGGACTTTAGCACACAGATAGAAGTCTTTGAAAAGCTATGTATCGCGGCCACGGAATTGGTGGACCCGACTACTGCCTTTAGTGAAATAGATCGTGTTCTAGACGCTTGCTACCGTTTCAAACGTCCAGTCTACATCGAGTTACCGAGGGACATGGTGAATGTCATTCCGCCGATCGCTCACGCTTTCCGTCGCCCCAATACTCAGATCGATTCATTGGCACTCGATGAAGCCGTACGGGAAGCGGTTGATCGTATCAATCACGCAAAGAAACCGATCATCATTGCTGGAGTTGAGATCCATCGTTTCGGGTTGCAGGACCAACTGATGCAATTGGCCGAACAAGCTAAAAT
>JAYVBW010000949.1:0-3353 GCA_043750255.1 Pirellula sp. | reverse complement strand
TTACCCAAACTTTTACGGCTATCGGAACAGGTCCTCAAGAAGTCGCCAAGTATCGTTTCTTCCTCTTGCCACTTCTTTGGGAAAGCCTTTGGAGAAAGGACCTCGATATCTGTCGACCAAACGGAACATGAGCCATGTCCATACTCGCGTCTGAGCCACGAAAGGATCTCTTCGAGAGCAGTAGGACCAACCTGCGATGCATTTTCCAAATCCATTTCAATCCGCCAGTTTACGATCAAGTGGCGAGTGCCATTTTCCGATTGCAAGCGAGAAACGCGTTTCGTCATCAACTGTCGTACGTCCCGTCCGAGCGCCAAGTCCTCGGTATCTAGTGTTTGAGTAACGTATCGAAACAGATCGACATCTTGTGCCGTTATTTGAGCGTCGTGGTTTCCGTCTACTTCCACGGTCCAATAGCCATGAGAGCCGTCTTCGGAAAAGGAACGGCCTTGAGGTGTCCCACAGATTCGCATGTGAGGTGCTTCGCCATGCAGTGTTTGTCGCTGATGATTGCCGCCAAGAGCCCAATAGTCGATGCGTTGACTGAGTAACGAATCACGATCGGCGACACCGTGCGCAAGTGCGATGACATACGTATCATCTGCTTCCAGTTGAAATTCTGCGGCTCGTATCGACTCGCGTCCATCGTTGGATCGCCCCAAAATCGTGGCTAGCGCAAATCCGTTGCGACGATAGACCACCGGTTCAAGCTGGCGTTTGGAAAAAAGATGAACATTGGCAGGAAGTGCAACCGCGTCCGGCCAGCGGTCCGGATCGTCGACTTGGCCACCGGCCCAGTAAACTTGGATATTGCGCTGTTGGAGCTGTTCGAATTGTTCCAGCAAAAAGGCAGGGCCCGCGGCACCGCAGGATACAGGATTCAGAAGATCACCCGCGAGGAGAATGAAGTCCACATTTTCGACGATGGCAGTCTCGAAGATCGCTTCGGCGGCTTTCCACGGAGCATCGACGAGCGACTGTTTAAGGTGCTCGGGTAGATCGATGAGATCCTGCATCGGACGCTCGAGATGAAAATCCCCGGCGTGTATAAAGCGAATGGATTCCTTGCCCATGACCACCCTCCCTGTGGATTGAATTCGAACACTCTGCTCCGTAGCAGATGTGTGCCTCAATTCAGCCGGCAACCAGCAATGCTAGCGAACGGATGTTGAGTCGCGACAAGTGGGGAGTTTAGTGGAAATGGATAGTCTCTGCCAATGTCGATTCGGTGCATGCACAACTAAATGCAAAAAAATATTACACATAACGGCGTGCTTCCAACGCCGCTGACTCTAGTAGCGGTACGGCGCGAGCCGTCCAGTGAAGTGCGAGAACACTCAATCGTACCGGGTGGTTTGCGAAACTTCCGCTACAGTTCGCTCCAGATACCTTTTATGCTTCATTAATAAGGAAATCTGGCGTCATCTGCAGAACTGCTTGGTTGCAATTTCCATAAGAGAATGCGAGAAATCTCGCCGCCATAGCTTCGCGTATTGGGAGTCCTCCACAACTACGTAATCAAACGAAGCGACGGAAGGACTGCGGCGATTCGATTCTTTGGCCAAGAGCGCCGAGAAATTTTTCCATGGCTCCTTGAGCACATGCCGCTTCCACCTCGTCCGCGTCGTAACGCGAAAAGTTAGAAATCATCAAATCCGAGCCAGCCTCAGACAAACTCGATCAAATGCTGCTATTCTTGCCCCGGCCCGACTTGTGATCGACGCCGCATGCAGACGTTATTCTGCTTGGTGAATGACAAGGAGCTGATCGATCGAAGGTTGTTGAATGACTTGTTGCTTGCCATTGGGCCAGGTGATTACGATTCGATCCGCCGAATCCGATGTGCCAAGTCCAAACGTTACGGGCAACTCCACCTGTGAAAGATAACTGCGAGTTGGACTCACTCGTCTGGACTGGGTAACATCGCCAATTCGTACCTCTACGAGTGATCCGATAGCATCGCGATTGGATGAGTTACCCACCAGTTTCACTCTCAACCAGTGGTGGTTGAGTTTCTGATCGTTGCGGAGCAAGCGAGGTCGCTGGCCGCAACCGAGAATCAACAAATCCAGATCACCGTCGCCATCGATGTCAGCATAGGACGAACCCCGACCGACCATTGGCTTCTGTAATTCACTCCCCGTTTCTTGCTCTCGACACTTGATAAATTCGGTATTGTACTCGGCTCCCGCGTTCCAAAAAAGTTGCGGCGACTGCTCGTAGCGCTGGCTCGCTTGAACCTTGGCAATATCCTCTTCCAGGTGCCCGTTGGCTTGAAATAAATCGAGCCGGCCATCCAAATCGAAGTCGACGAACAATACGCCAAATTTTAGTTCAAGCCGAGTTGCCGGTCCAAATCCGTTCGAGACTGCAGCATCGTAAAATTGAAGATTTCGTGATCTCGACACGTAAAGTGCGGACATCTCGTTTGCGAAATTTCCGATCGCCACCCCTATCGAATTATCATTTCGAAAAGCTGCCGTATCGATTCCCATTGCACCGCGTGCTGCTCCGGCCGCATCGAAGGCAACACCCGCCATTGCACCGATCTCTTCAAACTTTCCATTCCCCAAATTGTGAAAAAGAAAATTCTGCACCGTGTCGTTGGCAATTACACAATCCAATTTGCCGTCTCCATCAAAATCTTCAAACGCCAAACCAAGCGACTTGCCCATCGGAACGGATGTCGCAGGATTGAGCACATGAAATCCTGCCGCCGCTGAAACGTCAGAAAACCTCCCATCGCCATCGTTTCTAAACAAAGACGGAAAGGTCCCGGCAAAAGGTTGGGGCCGACCATAGGCTCGCTCGTTACCGCCAAGCAATCGAAACTCTTGTGCTAGATCGAAAGCGCGAGTCCACTCGACATAGTGACAAACCAACAAGTCGAGATCGCCGTCTTGATCGCAGTCGAACCAACCGCTCGAAGTGCTCCACGCATTCTCGTCACCGCCAACACCAGCCCGATCGGTCACGTCGACGAACTTGCCACCCACATTGTGAAAGAGCCTATCCTTGCCCAAGCAAGAGATAAACAAATCTACTTGGCCATCATTGTCATAGTCTCCGCAAGCTGCCCCCATTCCGAAGAGACTCACGTCCAGTCCAACGGTTTTCGTGACCTCTGTGAAGCCTCCGCGACCGTCATTGGCATAAATCGCGAGCGTACTCAGAGGTTTCGAATCGTCTCGCTTATCGGGCCAAGCACAAGAGTTGACAAACAGTACGTCTTGATCGCCGTCAGCATCGAAATCGAAGAATGCGCAGCCGCTTCCCATCGTTTCCGGAAGCAATTTTTCGCCGGCTGCACCGCTATCGTGAAGAAAATGGATTCCGGCCGACTCGGTGATGTC
>JAYVBW010000948.1:0-4002 GCA_043750255.1 Pirellula sp. | reverse complement strand
CAAATCTTTGCAATAGTTTTCCAGGCTAGCGAGCAATCGTGGTTTTAGAGAACCCTCACCGCGAGATATTGGGGCGAGCATTTCTTCAGGGCGAGCAAGTAGCTTGGCGGTGAGGAAGCCATTGATAATGTCTTCCGTGGAAAAAACGGACTGCAAGCTGGTGGAACGCGAGTGCCTTATGGCGACTCGACGAAGCGCATCGCCGTACCGAGACTGAAAATCGTCCCAAGCATTTGAGTCGCCAGCGAGAATCGCTATCGCGACTGCCTGACCTTCGTTTTCCTCCTGACTCCTATCCATCCAATACCTCTTCTACGTAATGTCCTTCTTGATGGAATATTCTACTGTCGCTGGAGTTTACATACTACCCATTACTGGACTACTCGTCCCATGAACATGGTTTTGGTTCGTTTGAAATCTCTGCGAGGATTTCGAGAAATCTTTTCGCTGTACTGTCAGAAGTGGTCTAACTCTTCTGTGTTCATTGCGTGCGACCAAGAGTTTTTATGAGCTTCCGGCTCAACCCTTGGCGAGAACCGTGTTTTTAGAGAACGTATGATTGCACCTCAGTCCAAGTGGGTTTCCGAGGGTTTCGAATCGTTATCAGCCAGCGACCACTTTCGTCCGCTGAAGCCGGAACATGCAAACGTGTTGCTCATCGGACTCGGTCCACATGCTCGGCGCACGTATTTGCCGCATCTGATGAGGTTGGTGCCGGAAATGGGGGCTCGGTTAGCCGGGGTAGTCGAATTGGAGACGCGGCGAAATGAGACCGCTGAAATCCTTCGAGCCAACAGGACGATTGCCTCTCAGTGCTTTGTGAAGTCGTTCACCGGCGATTTGCCTGATGGGGTGCAACGACAGCTAGATTCGATGGTGGCAGAGCTACAGATCAATGCGGTCATCATTAGCACTGAGCCGCTGGTGCACCGAGCCTATCTCGAATGGGCGCTGGATCGGGGACTCAATGTCCTCGTCGATAAACCGCTGACAACGCGACGCAATGTTGCCCATGATGTGGATCAGGCTCGGGGGCTGTGGGATGACTACTGTCAGGTTTTAGAACGATATTCTCAGTTGCAGTTGAGCGGTGCAAATACTTGCTTGCTCGTTAACAGCCATCGGCGGTTTCATCCTGGCTTTCAACATGTCATGAAGCTGATCGAAGAGGTTCGCAATGAAACCGGTTGTCCCGTTACGGACATCGCGTCAGAACACTGCGATGGGCAGTGGCGATTGCCGTCGGAGATCGTCAGTCAAAACTACCATCCTTACAACCAGGGGTATGGCAAGCTTTCCCACAGCGGGTATCACTGTGTCGACATGGTCAACTGCTTCCTAAAGGCCGGCTTGGTCGAGTCAAAACGACCTGACTCAATGGCAGTGACTTCGAGCTTTGTAATGCCAGCAGGTTTTGTCGATCAGGTTCAACGTGCGGACTATGTTCGTTACTTCGGGAAGGACTATGAAGCAGCCTGTCCGATGACGGATAGTGAGCTGAAAAGTGCGATGGCTTCGTTCGGCGAAATGGATGCTAACGCGATGGTTGAGTTTGATCGATGCGAGCAGACCATAGCCACCGCGAACATTCGGCTACATCACAATGGGTTCGCGAGACGCACATGGCTCGAACCCGGCAGCGATCTCTATAAGGGAAACGGGCGGGTGCGGCATGAGCGTCACCGTATCGACAGTGGCCCCTTTCAAACGATTTACATCGAATCGTATCAAGCCAACGACAAGCATGATCGAAGTGACGAGATGGATTTCGATTTGGGCGGCAATAACCACTTCGACATTCTGGTATTCCGGAACACCGGAAGGTACAGCGAACACAAGCCAATGGAAGTATTTCGGTTGGCCGACTTGTCATCGACGACTGGCTTCGATAGCGGACTGCTCTACAACGAGCAGGTAAAAGAAGCTTGCCTGCGTGAGTTTCTCGGCTTCATTGCGGGTGACATCGAGAAGTCCAATCTTCGTTCCAACATCGAGGATCATGCTTTGACCGTGCGCATGATGAGCATGATTTACGAAGCGAACGCGATGAAACGTAAATGGGTAACTTCACCGTTTGATCCTGTTTGGGGAGGTGCATAGTAATGTTTGCTCAATCAACTGCATTTAGGGAAATGGTCGCTTATGGATCGACGATTGAAGCGATCGCGTATGGACTAGTCTATAGCTGTGTTCGCGTCGTGACCGGTTATCCAGGATTTCACGCTCAAGAGATCATCGCGGCAGTTGGCGGCAGCGTCTCTATCAATGAACGGACCGCTTACTCGATCGCTTGGGGGGCCGCCTTGGCGGGAACACGATCGGCAGTCGTTCTTAAGAATGTCGGTTTAAACGATGCGGCAGATCCATTTGTCAATTCAATGAACCTGCGCACGAGCGCAGGTATGGTCATGATCGTCTTGGATGATGTCGAAGTTGCCGGTTCACAGTGCCGCCAAGACAGTCGCCACTACTTCGATCTCGCCCCTGGGCTGTGGCTGGAGCCAATTTCTGCCGCTCATGCGTATTACTGCGTTCGCAACGCAGCAGACTGGTCGGAAGATCTGGGCGTACCCGTTGTGATTCGCTTAACCAATGAGTCGCTACGCAGCACAGGAAAAATCTTTAGAAGCACTTCAGACATATCGACCAATACATTTCGAAGGGATCCTGTCGGCAGTGTGGCACATCCAACGAACGTCGCCGCTCAGCGAACCGCGAACAAAGAGCGGTTGCGAAAAATAAAATGTTTTGTTGAACGCCAGTTTGCATTCGAGTCTGGAGTTACGCACCAATGCGTAGCCGTCGGTGCGTCTATGCCGCCTAATAATCGCGACTTCTGCCACGTGTGGACCTATCCACTGCCTGGCGTCAGTCTGTCGAATCAAATACGTCATGCGAAGTCCATCGCTGTCTATGAAGCGGGGACGAACTTCGCCTCGGAGAAGATCCGGGGCCTGCTCTCAACGACGCCAGTTGAGACACAAGATCGCTCAATACAGTGTGATCATTCAGAAAACTATCGGATCGAGGATCAGTTTGATTCGTTGTTCTCGGCGATCCGAACGATTGAGGATCGAATCGTTGTTGGCGATCTCGGCAGCTTCACGATGGACCGCCATCGTACGATCGATGCCTGCCTTTGCTACGGAGCCAGCGTTGCCACTGCGATCGGGTGCAACCTGGGTAAGCCCAATCGACAAATAATATGCGTGACCGGTGATGCTGCTTTTTTACACTCGGGGAAGATAGCATTGGAGGAAGCGGCCTATCGCGAAGCAAACATCACCTTGGTCCTGATTGACAACGGAGGGGCGGTCAGCACGGGCGGGCAGTCGATACCAGGGACTGTTCGCTTTCCACTCGCTGCTAGCGTTACCGAAGTAGTACATCAATCCACAACCGAAAGCTCTTACCGTACGTTGCTGCATCGGCTGGTTGACCGACCCGGGGTGAACGTACTCCATATACGCGTTTGAAAGGGAGTCAATTTGAAAGCACCAATTTTTCACCTCGAAGGCATGGACTTGGCGGGCAAGACGACCGCTTGCAACCGGCTTGCAGCATGCCTTGGCGGATGGAATGTCCGCAGCAACCAGTTGTGTGAGCCGAACGCGGTCTTCGAGACCGCAGACCGCGTTCGTCGCGAGGACGCACTCGACGCGACGAGCTTAGGGCACTTGTTCGTTGCTGCGGTTGGCGCGGACCTGCAATGGTATCGACCCGCCAACACACCATTGATCCAAGATTCCACAGTTCTGTTGCGATCTCTGGCCTATCACCGAATAAATCAGACTCCGGGGGTCGTCGAAGCACTTGAGCGATTCCTGCCAAGTCATCCGCGATTCACGGTAAGCGTGGTTCTGACGGCATCGCTCGAGGCGCGACGACAGCGTTTGCAAATGCGTCGAAGTTGTTCTCCTCGGGATGTGGCTCCAGACGACCTGATGGTCGAACGAGATCCGGAACGTTTTCTCGCGATGGAGCGTCAACTAGTCTCGATCG
>JAYVBW010000947.1:0-1529 GCA_043750255.1 Pirellula sp. | reverse complement strand
CATGGGCCCTGCAAAGACAGCCATTTCCCCAACCCGCGCCGAAGATTACCCAGAGTGGTACCAACAGGTAATCAAGGGAGCTGACCTCGCTGAAAATTCAGCCGTACGCGGTTGCATGGTGATCAAACCGTGGGGTTACGCTATTTGGGAAAATATGCAGCGAGTTTTGGACCAGATGTTCAAGGACACCGGCCACCAAAACGCGTATTTCCCTCTCTTTATTCCGATGAGCTTTCTCGAAAAAGAAGCCAAGCACGTAGAGGGATTCGCCAAGGAATGCGCCGTCGTTACGCACCATCGGCTTGAACCAGACGGGAAAGGTGGGTTGCGGCCAGCTGGCTTGCTCGAAGAACCACTCATCGTTCGTCCAACGAGCGAAACCATCATCGGTGCTACCTATGCCAAATGGGTTCAATCCTATCGCGATCTTCCAATTTTGATCAATCAATGGGCCAACGTCGTTCGATGGGAAATGAGAACGCGACTATTTTTGCGAACAACCGAGTTCCTTTGGCAAGAGGGCCACACCGTGCATGCGACAGCCGAGGAGGCCATGGAAGAGACCAGCAAGATGCTTGAAGTCTACGCCGACTTTGTCGAAAACTACATGGCAGTCCCAGTTATTAAAGGGGAGAAGACGGCAGGCGAGCGGTTTCCTGGCGCGGTGACAACGCTCTCTATCGAAGCTATGATGCAGGATCGCAAGGCGCTCCAAGCTGGCACTTCGCACTTCCTAGGCCAGAATTTTTCTAAGGCCCAAGAGATTAAATTCCAAGACAAGAATGGTGAAGTGGCGTACGCTTGGACAACCTCTTGGGGAGTCTCGACACGCTTGGTTGGCGCACTGATCATGACCCATTCGGACGATGATGGGCTTGTACTGCCACCGCGTTTGGCTCCGTCTCAAATTGTTATCATTCCAATCTATCGCGACGAACCTCAAAAAGAAGAAGTCATCGCCTATTGCAAGTCGTTAAAGCAAGAGCTAGCTTCGCAGATGTATTCCGATCAAAAGATTCGAGTCGATATCGACGATCGTGACATGCGTGGTGGTGACAAAAAATGGTATCACATCAAACGCGGAGTTCCTATTCGAGTCGAAGTAGGCCCAAAGGATATTGCAAACGGTGCCGCGTTTGTCGGTCGGCGCGATACCAACCAAAGCCAGTCTATGCCACGTGCTGAATTGGTCAGCGGCATATCAACATTGCTACAAGAAATGCAAGACAATCTTTTCCAGCGTGCACTTGCAATGCAAAAGGCCAACACGGTTGAACTGAAATCCGAAGCTGAGTTTCGCGATTTCTTTCAACTGGACGACGAGCAAGGGCGATCGGCAGGTGGTGGATTTGCTAAGTGTTGGTTCGCGAGCGAGGAAGCCGTTCAGCCACTTCTTGACGAACTCAAAGTAACCATCCGCTGTATCCCACTCGGTTTGCCGCCCGGGCAGGGGGCATGCTTCATCACTGGACAACCGACCAAGACGCAGGCGATCTTCGCCAAGTCGTATTGATAGTGGACGATCGCTC
>JAYVBW010000946.1:0-1775 GCA_043750255.1 Pirellula sp. | reverse complement strand
TATGTCGGGGGCTTAATCTCCTAGTTGGCGTTTCGCTTGGCGCTTGCATCCAATGGCAAATCGGTTTGGATTGGTCGAGTATTTGTCTTGCAACGATGGGCCATATTTTTTTTGTGACTGGGATAACACTAGCAGCGAGGCGAGAGGGACTAGTTCAACAATCGTCGCATCGATTGGCTTGGGGGTGGGGTGTTAGCGTGGTAGGTGTGTCCGCAATCGCATTATGTTCCTGGTGGTCCGATCGGTTTCTACGACTCGAACCGCACAGTTGGTTTCCGATATTGGTTGGACTGCTTGCGTTGCCGTGGCTTCGTCGTGCTGTTGTTTCGATTCAATCGCCAGGCGTTGCGACTTTGGTGCCAGCTATCAAACAAGCAATCCTCAGCATTATCTTCTTAGATGCAGCGATGGCTTTGCAGTTTGGTGGCGACTTGCCTGGAATGATCGTTTGTGGACTTGCCATCCCAACGCTCGCGTTGAGTCGAGTCTTCCGAGTTACCTAGCGAAAGGGAAAGAGTGCTCGGTCCACGATAGCCGCAGTTGGCTTGTAGAGCTCGGTCTCGTCATCGATTTGGTCCACGCTATCCTGGACTTTAAAGACAAAATCCTTGTCCGTAATGGTTGCGGAATTCGTGAGTTCAGTATGTTCCAAAACCGAGAGCAGTTCAATTGCGTCCGGTCGTCCATCCAATCGCTTGGTTCGTCGAAAGTATTCAACCAAAAATGGAAAATAGGCGGCGGTAGCGGACCGTCCAAGTGTTAATCGCACCTCGGTCGGCAGGTTGGAACCCGTTTGGGATATGCCTATCGTCTGTTGATCTAACTTAGTATTGCCGACTAGTTTTGGTGCCTCGGTTCTCAATCTCCCCACCAGTTGCCATACATCGACTCCACGGATTTGGCCGGTCACTGCTTTGTACCAAAAATAGCGGTGATACAAGCAACGAAGTAATTCAGGATGACCACCCACCGCTAGGTAAATGCTCACTTCGGGGCGACCGCCAGCTTGATGGATCGCATTTCCCAGCAACTGTCGAACTTGATCGAGGTTAACACGACGTGGCGGTTCATCCAAACCGACTTGGGTAAACATTAAACGTCCATCCGAGACTTGTACGGTGTCCAGCGTCGTTTCGCCGGACGAAACCCTGGCGGTGTACCTAAATTGTCCGGTACCCAGCCCGCTGGTTTTGTACTCACCGCTGACGATCACTTGTTGGTCGAAGGCATGGCTGCTTTGATAGACTTTGCAAGCGAATGCAGGTCCCCACACAGATTGATGGATGGCATTTAATACCAGTTGATTGGGATCCATCGTTACAACAGTAGCGTCTGTCGGTTGGGATCCCGTTGGCAAATTACTTGATTGTTTGATTGACGTTGCTGTTAGTGTAGGGGGACTGGGCGCGGTAGGGGGTGATTGCCCACACGCCCTCGAGGTCCAGACCAGGCAGGCAGCGATGCCAATTGAGGCTAGTGCCAAAGTGCTTGCATTCATTCTTTCGATCTGCATGGGCAAGTTGTATGGGTTTTATCAAAGAAAACGGTTCAAAGGTGCCGAACATACGGAGTAGTGTCCAACGGGCCGGATTGTAGGTCGATCGCAGGCGTGTTGTCCAGGTGGAAAAACGTCGGTCGCGGTGGCCTAGAGATGAAGCCGGCTTGACCCAATAAGTTCCAGGGGGGAATAAAATGAAAATGCGAAGTTACTTTAGCCTAATGGCTGCTCTGGGTTTGGGCGCTCCATGCATCCTCTCCCAGTGTGGAATCCTTTC
>JAYVBW010000945.1:0-4434 GCA_043750255.1 Pirellula sp. | reverse complement strand
GCGGTTGAGACCAAGCGTAAGCCAGCTTGCTGACTAAAATCCTGTCCCCTGAAAAGGTAGCCTGATTGGAATTGACGTATGGATTGGCTACTTGTGGCTTGCGACAAAGAGGGCAAGTCGTTCCGATCACCAGCTCGTCCTTTCGGGCACCGACGTCATTAAACTCGTTACTTGCCCCGCATTGATATTGGAAACCGCATTCTTCGCAATGGATGTCTTTATGGGCACCCATCAAAGTCGGCGCCATGGAACCGGTCGGAATGACAAAGGCTTCGGCGATAAAGGCTTTGAATAACAGCGCCAAAATGAAGGCTACGGCGAGGCTCTCGATGGTTTCGCGAATCACCTGCAAGTCAGTAGGTTTCGTTTGAACTTCCTCGGTCATAAGTCAATTTGCTGCGTAAAATTAGCGAAGAAAAGAAGGGGGAATGCCGAATTCCTAAGGAAATTCGTTTTCGCAGTATACCTGACGCAAGGCTTTCGCGGCTGCGCGAGAATTCTTGGCAATTCACCGTGATTATTGCTGGTCGCAGTGAACTTATTCGAACCGTCAGTCCGAGACGAGCTCCTCGGTATTGTTATGCCCGACGGCGACTGGTTAATTGTCGGCTGCTGCCATAGGACATGCCTAAAGGCTATTATTAAACCCTAATGACTGTTTTACACTTAGGGTAAGGCACCCAAAGGCTGGGCTGATGAAAATACAAGCCCGACGCGCAAGCGAGGGGTCGGAACCACCCCTCGCTTGCGCGTCGGGCTTGTATTGAAGCCGTTCGTTCAACTATTGGCTGCGATTTCATCAGCCCACCCAAAGGCTATCTTGCATGTTGCTTCCCTAGAAAAAAAGTTTCGACGTTTCAAAATTCGCTTTACCCCTCTAGCCGTTGCACCTTTACGCAGCTCCCCAATTTCGCGACAATGCGGGGTTTTGCGACTAACGTAAATGCCACCCATTCGCGAATCCTAGGCGATTGGCTGACTGACCTGCAAATATTGATTGAGAAAGAAACGTAATCTTATGGCCGATGCGAAACTCTTAGGCGAAGTAGACCCTGCGGTGATGGCTGCATCCGGCCAAGTCGAAGCACAGGTCGACGTCGATCCAGCCGAAACCAGCGAATGGCTCGGATCGCTCGATTATGTCTACAAGAGCAAGGGAGCCGACCGCGTCCGTTATCTGGTCAAAGCTTTAGAAAATCGTGCCAGACGCGATGGTGTCGAAATCCCGATCGAAACCAATACTCCGTACGTCAACACCATCCCGCCTGACAAGCAGCCTGCCTACCCAGGCAACCGAGAAACCGAACGCCGCATCAAAAGCATCGTGCGATGGAATGCCATGGCAATGGTTGTTCGAGCCAATAAAAAGAGCGACGGCCAAGATGGACACATCGGCGGCGGCGTTGGCGGACACATCAGTACATTTGCTAGCAGCGCGACTCTATACGAAGTCGGTTTTAATCACTTCTTCCGCGGTCGCGGCGAATCAGGATATTCTGGCGACCTCCTATATTTTCAGGGACACGCGTCGCCTGGCATGTACTCGCGAGCCTTTCTCGAAGGACGTTTGCCCGAAGCCAAACTAGAAAACTTCCGTCGCGAGCTTCAACATGGTGGCGGACTCAGCAGTTATCCGCACCCTTGGCTCATGCCTGATTTCTGGGAATACCCAACCGTGTCGATGGGGCTGGGCCCGATCATGGCTATCTACCAAGCACGATTCAACGAATACCTAAAGGATCGCGGATTGAAGGATACGTCCGGTCAAAGGGTCTGGGCGTTCCTCGGTGACGGAGAATGCGACGAACCCGAAACGCTCGGCGCGATCACGCTTGCTTCCCGTGAAAAGCTCGACAACCTTATATTCGTCGTCAACTGCAATCTGCAAAGGCTCGACGGACCGGTTCGCGGCAATGGGAAGATCATTCAAGAGCTCGAAGCCATCTTTCGAGGTGCGGGTTGGAACGTCATCAAAGTCGTCTGGGGGGGTGATTGGGATGCACTTCTCGCCAAAGACGAGTCTGGGCTATTGGCACAACGCATGACCGAAGTCGTCGACGGCCAATACCAAAAGTACGTCGGTATGTCGGGTGCCTACATCCGTGAACACTTCTTCGGCAAGTATCCAGAGTTGCTTAAGTTGGTGGAGAACTACTCCGACGAACGGCTGGAAAAGATGAAACGCGGCGGCCACGATCCAGAAAAGGTCTACGCAGCCTACAAGGCCGCCGTAGAACACTCTGGCCAACCGACTGTGATCTTGGCCAAGACGATCAAGGGCTACGGTCTGGGCGAAGCCGGCGAAGGTCGCAACATCGCTCACAACCAAAAGAAAATGAACGAAAAGGAATTGCTTGAGTTCCGCAGCCGATTCGGAATTCCTATTTCGGACGAAGAAGTTGCAAACGCTCCATTCTATAAGCCACCCGATTCAAGCAACGAGATTCGATTCTTGAAGGAACGTCGACAATCGCTCGGTGGTTATGTTCCTAGCCGCCCGACAGTTCATCCCAAAACGGAGATTCCTACGTTGGCGGACTATCGGAAGTTCATGTCGACGCAACTCGAAGGTAAGGCAATTAGCACGACTGCAGGATTCGTCCGACTGCTCGGTCGATTGGTCAAGGACAAGACCATTGGCAAATATATCGTCCCAATAGTTCCGGACGAATCACGCACTTTTGGGATGGAAGGCTTGTTTACTGAGATTGGTATCTACGCACATGCTGGCCAGCTTTACGAGCCAATCGACCGCAAGGATTTGGACCAAAAGATCGGTTACTACAAAGAGGCCAGCGACGGTCAAATCCTTGAGGAGGGGATTACCGAAGCCGGCTCCATGAGCAGCTTCAACGCTGCGGGAACTGCCTATTCGGCGCACGGCATCAATATGATCCCGTTTTACATTTATTACTCGATGTTCGGGTTTCAACGCGTCGGTGATTTGATTTGGGCAGCGGCCGATATGCGAGCCAAGGGCTTTCTTATCGGGGGCACAGCCGGTCGAACGACACTTAACGGCGAGGGTCTTCAGCACCAAGACGGACACAGTCACCTCAACGCCATGGCCTTCCCTACCGTGCGTGCCTATGATCCTGCTTGGGCATACGAAACGGCAGTTCTCGTCTTGGATGGCATGCGTCGACTTTTTCAAGAAGACGAAACCGGCATCTACTACATAACGGTTCACAACGAAGACTATGAAATGCCCGCTATGCCGGAAGGTGTCGAAGAAGGCATTATCAAGGGCATCTACAAGTACATGTCTAAAGAAGTAGCGGGTGCCAAGGGTCGCGTTCAACTGTTCGGTAGCGGCTCCATCCTGCGCAGTGCGGTGGAAGCACAAAGAATCCTCGCGGAAAAGTTCGATGTAGCCAGCGATGTGTGGAGCGTAACCAGCTACACCCAATTGCGGCGAGATGCACAAACCTGCGAACGATGGAACATGCTCCATCCCGACCAACCACCTCGCAAGAGCTACGTCGAAAACGTCCTGTCAGGCGTCAATGGTCCGATCATATCCGCTAGTGATAATGTCCGCGCGGTCGCCGAGCAACTTTTGCCCTACATGACCACAGATTATTACGTCCTGGGAACCGATGGACTTGGGCGAAGCGAAACGAGACAGGAATTGCGACGACATTTCGAAGTCGATGCGGTCTCCATTACGATTGCAGCTTTGTATCGATTGAGCAAACAGGGGGCTATTCCTGCCAGCGAAGTTGCCAAGGCCATCAAGGACCTCGGTTTCGATTCCGAAAAGCAGAACCCCTTATTCGCCTAATGATTTAGCCCGTCTGGGCGCAATCGTTTAACCGCCCACCAGGGCGCGTGCAACAGGGAAACCACTCCCTTCCTATGCAACCAACTCACCTTCAACTCACCCCCTTGCTCAAAAACCACAGCAATGCCAACTGAAATCAAACTTCCGTCCCTTGGTGAAGGCATCGAATCGGGTGATGTCCTCGAGATTTTAGTCGCGGTGGGCGATGTGATCCAGAAAGACCAATCGCTCGTCGAAATGGAAACCGACAAAGCAACGGTTTCGGTCCCTAGCCCATTTGCCGGAAAGATCCTAAGCATTGCGATTAAGGAAGGCCAAACAGTAACTGTCGGTATGGTTCTCGCGTCCATTGAAACGGAAGGAGCGGTCGCACCCGTTGAGCCCAAATCACCTGATGCGGCTCAGCAAGCTCCCGTGACTCCAATTGTCGAGCAGACTCCGGCACCTCAAACAACCGCCCCAATAGCACCTGTCCCGGCACCATCTGTCCCCTCGGCACCGATTAAACCAAAGGCGCCAATCGTTGTTCCGCCCGCTTCAGTTGCACCGGTTGAAGCCATTCAGCCAACGATATCCGATGCAGGAAACCCTTTCAGCGACGACGTCATACCCGCTGGTCCTGCCATTCGACGTTTCGCACGCGAAGTGGG
>JAYVBW010000944.1:0-1552 GCA_043750255.1 Pirellula sp. | reverse complement strand
TGGCACATCGGGGCTCACTTTGCGGACCAATGGGCGTGTGTGCATACCGGAGCAGGGTTTGTCGATGTAAAACGTTATCAAAAAATTACACCGGACAAGATGCCGTCGTGGTACGAGCAAAAACTTTGGGGCGTCTACGATGTGCCCAATTACGCTCGCAACTTCTTCAATGTTCCGCTGATTTGCTACTCCGGTGAAATCGATCCCCAACGCGATTCCGCTGAGTACATGGCAGAGGTGCTCGCCAAAGAAGACTTGCAACCGCCGCATCTCATCGGACCCGGCATGGGGCATAAGTATCATCCGGACGTGATTAAGGAAGTTCAGTCGCTGATCGAAAAGGCTGTGGCTACCGGTAGAGATACTTTGCCTAAGAAATTGGTGCTGCAGACTCGCTCGCTTGCCTACAGTCGCATGCACTGGCTGGAAATCACTGGCATGCAAAATCAATGGGAAGATGGACGAGCCGAAGCGGTGTGGAACGAAGCAAAGAATGAAATCCGCGTCTCCACGAAAAACGTTACAAGTTTGGCCATTAGCTTGCCGAAGTTAGCAAAAGCACCTAAGGTTTTCGTCGATGGCGTGGAAGTTGCTGGCGGTAAGTCTTTTGGTAACAAGACGGTATGGGATTGGACTAGTCAGGCAAAGCCGGGCGTCGATGGCCCTATAAAAGTAGATGGCCTTGTAAAAAAGCCTTTGCTCCAGGGGCCGATCGATGACGGATTCAAATCGCGGTTTATTGTGGTCCTGCCTGATGGCAAACCCGATGGGACTGCAACCGACAAATGGGCACGCATCGAAGCAGAGCACTTTCTTGTTCGCTGGCGATCGCTAATGCGCGGTGATGCTATTCTTCGGAAAGCCAGTGAGGTTACCGAACAAGACATCAAGGACTGTCACTTAAACATTTGGGGAACGCCAAGCACGAATTCACTTTTGCGACGGCTTCTCGTAAGCAAGGGTGTCAGCGATGTAATAACTTGGAACGACAAGGTGTTGAAAATTGGTAATCAAGAAGGGCCGGTGGGTAGTAGCGTTCCAGTTCTTTGCTATCCGAACCCATTGAACCCGAGCCGGTACGTCATTCTTAACTCGGGTCTGACGTTCCGAGAGGTTCATGATAAAACAAACTCTTTGCAAAATCCAAAGCTGCCAGACTGGGCGATCCTAGACATCGTTCAAGCGCCCAGTTTTGAGTCCGCCGGCAAAGTAATCGCCGCCGATTTTTTCGATAGCCACTGGCAGGTTGTCGCTCGCGTAAAGCCGCCGATGGATCGAGAGTAATGCTTGGATAAGCCGTCGCTAAACTTTGCATTTTACTCGTGGACGAAGCCATCGAAATGCCTTGCAAAGATTGGTTAAAAAAAATAGGATAGTACAGCAGTCGTGTTTGGATATCGTAAAAAGGGAGTATCGCTATGGCGTTAAGCGCAAAGAAGTTGCAAGAGCTGATGAAGGAAAAGCGGAGACGTGAGAAGTTACCGCCACGGCCTGTGATTGCCGAATTGATCCCGGTCACACTGAAGCCACGCGAGCTCAACCAAATCACCGA
>JAYVBW010000943.1:0-2793 GCA_043750255.1 Pirellula sp. | reverse complement strand
TAACGGAATGGGTTGACTAATTTTCAAACCCTGATTTTGACTCGTTTGTGCTTTGGGTTTAATAAATTGAATTGCTTTTGATTTATGTTCCGAATCTTTCGTACAGATATTTCTGGAAGCCCGCGAAGACTTTGCCAATTTCGTCTGGCTTGCCGCCTAGGTCAGCGATTGCGTCCGAGATGGAATCGTATTTGAGTCGCAACAACGGCGTCAGCTTTTCTTGGTCCAGCTCTTCGACACCGACGTTGACGTAGTGGGCCAGTACGAAGTCTAGAAACGCTTCGTAGATGCACGATTTGCCTACCAACTTGGCCTGCGGGCTGCGGTGCGCGATTTCCTCGCTGCCGTTGGGGCTCGCAGCGCAAATCAGCCGTTTGGGCGCTAGCCCCGGTTTCTTCGCCGGAATTGCACACCCAGGCTTGGACCTATGGTGTCCTATGGCAAAACGGAATGCGGAACCGTGGCTAGCGCCAAAACGGCTGATATTGCAGTCGTCGCCGTTAGGGTTAAGGACGGCAGTCGAAATGTCGGTTGTTTTCATTTGTATTCCCTTCGGTCCTGGGCTTCACCGGCATACAGAATCGCGCGCTCCAACTCGTCATCGGTATTAAGACATTCCCAGTCGCCTCCGACTGTCCAAACGGGACGATCTACAAATCGCCGGTCAAACTGTCGCAATCCGTTTGTACAATTTGCCTTTAACTGATCCCGAACTTGGCTGCCACCATAGCCAGGAGCGGTGACGACCGTATGCACATGGTTCGTCCGCGGATTCGCAATCCACAGTCGCCATCGACGATGCTCGCAATGAGAATGGATTTCGGATGCGACGATCTCGCGGTGTTCGTTGGATAGAAGTATGATCTCATGTTTAAGTCGATCTCGATGCCATTGTTCCAATCGTGGTTGTGGTTCCTGAGAGCCTTGAAGCCGTTTCCGCCACCAACGATCGTCCCCCTGCAAGAACGTCCCATATACGGTCCAGGTTATTAAATAGCCGAGTGGTTCATCGTTGATTTCCATGGCCTCCTCCTACCGAACCGTGAAAAGCAATGAGTCACGATATAATCTATGGATTAGCCGTTTTGGCGCTAGCCACGGTTCCGTCACAAAAACCGGGGCTAGCGCCCAAACGGCTAATTTTTCCAACTCTAAATCTGAATCGGCTGTAAATGCTTTCGAACATGGGCACTTATTTTCGCGACAGTCGTTGTCAATATTTCTTGGCAAAATCAAAGTCACTGTGCGAATAGCGATGAGACGCCAGGATTTCGCGAGCGGCTAGTCTACCAGACTGGCCTAATTAATGGGTTGCGGGACTGCAAGACGTCCTCGAGGCTTTGCAAAAGCTGAATAGCATGGTCCAACATCGCACATTCAACCGGGCGTAGTATTTGATAATTTAATCGCCATGTAAATCCACATCAGTGTGGATTCACTATTAGCCTGTCCCGTGTGGTTACAGACTACTTTAACGCTTCAAACAGGTTGCTTTTGTCGTCCGTCCAAAGCACCGGTTTGCCTGTCGGTATGACGGGGAGTGTTGCCCCTACTGCATTGCTAAGAATCTCTTTTTTAGTCGACATCAGTACCCAACAGGATTTCAGCGCTCCTGGGCAGGATGCTTCATCGTCGGAAACGATTGTTGCCTCAAACGATGCGTGGTGAGCAAGTCCGGATACTATCGATTTTAGATCGAAATACAGATTCGAAATATGGATTGCAAGGACTCCATTTTCGTTCAGATGCCTGCGGTAGATTTCCATGGCTTCGCGCGTCAATAAATGCACAGGGATCGCGTCCCCACTGAATGCATCAAGGACGAGCACATCAAACGACTGCGAGTTCTCGCGTTCTAAAGTCAGACGTGCATCGCCTAAGACTACTTTTACAGATGCGGGGGTGTCCTTGAGGAATGTGAAATAGTCATTTGCCAACTCAATTACATTTTCATTGATTTCGTAGAATCGGATCCTATCGCCCCGTTTACCGTAGGTTGCGAGCGTACCGGCACCGAGCCCGACGACCCCAATGTGACGATGCCGATCTGCTCCATGATTTTGCAATGCGAGACCAACCCCCGATGCTTCGGTGTAATAGGTCGTTGCAAGTTGTGTAGTCCCAGATCTTTGAAACTGCGAACCGTGCACGATTCGCCCATGCACGAGATCACGCGTTGGCTCGCCAGACTTCTTTTGTAGACTTTCGGCAACACTGAGGACTCCGTAGAAATTCCTTTTTGCCACAAGCTGCTTTGTCGAAATGGAAGTCCATACGCTAAGCCATATTACCGCCACAACTGGAAGTGCAACTGCCATCGCCAACTTGCTCCAAGCCGGAACTCGATTCTTCCAAAAGGAGTTGCTCTGAAGGTATGTTTCCAGGAAAACTAAAATGCAAGCGAACAGTCCGAACTGCCACTCAAAGTACCCGTTAAAGAGTATCGGCGCGGCTAAGCCGACAAAAACGCCCCCAAATGCGCCCCCTGCGGACAGTGTCATATAGAACGACGTAAGCATGCTTGGGTGTGGTTTCAGACGCACAAGTTCGCCATGGCAAACCATGCATGAAAAGAACAATCCACCAAAATAGAGCAACAGTTCGATCACTAAAGGAGTTTGATATTCGAGCAGCTTAAGCGAAAAAAGAACAAGAAACGCACTGGCAGCGAGCATGATGGTCGGTCGACGGCTGTACCAGCGGTCGCTATCGAAAGTCAAAATGAAACTGAGTAAATAGATAGCCAATGGTATGACCCAAAGGAACGGAATAACACCTGCGTCTAAGCACACT
>JAYVBW010000942.1:0-3600 GCA_043750255.1 Pirellula sp. | reverse complement strand
AGCTCCGGATGGTACCGTTGTCGTACCGTTCAACAGGTCCTCCTTGTTAAGGGATTTCTTTTTCATGGTGTTCTCGCACGCCACGAATCGAACCCCTTTTTTCATTAGTGCATGTACTAGTTCTGCATGCTTGGCTTGTTTCTTCACCACGAGAATAATGCCCTCACCGTGGCAGACGACTTCAATTTGGGCGTCCTCAGCTTCCAACAAGATGTTCTTGATATTTTCTAGTCCCTTTTCTTGTCGATCTACATCGCCAAAATTTACGTGAATTACCGCCTTGAACATTGGTTTAACCTCCTGTAATGCTTTGTCCAGAGATTGTGCGTGCGCAACGAACGCCATGCAAACTCCGATCAAAATTGCCGTCAAAATTCGAACCATAGCATTTTCTCCTACTTGTCTGGGTTATTATCAAAAGTCTAGTTCGCGTTCGATTCGGCTGAGGACCGGTGTCTTGAGTGGCGAATTCCGCAGCAAGGCACGCTTGATCAATTCGTACTGTGACCCATGTTCCATGATCAACTTGCCTTGAAGAAAGCCCGATTGGTTGTGACTACCCTGCGCCAACATCGAATTGGTTACTACCACGAAATCGTCGGCTGCATTCCAATTACTTAGCGTTCGCTCAATATAAGTGATCCGGTGCCCCTTGGCATTGGTCGCTCGATATTTGAAACGCAGTCCAGATAATTGAATCATTCCCCCCACTTTCACTGTGGGATCGGACGTGAATACATTCTCGATGGATTGTTCGATGACTTCAAGAATCCACGCTCCCGATAATTTCATGGTTACCACCTTTCCATCATGTGGAATCATTTGGCGAAGTTGTGATGCCGTTATCGGGCCGGGCGGGATAGCAACGCCATAACCAACCCCCGGTAGAAACGCAAAGTCGGCCTTGGTTTCTTCACGGAGGAGGTCGGCAAATATCGAATCGATCTGCGATTCTTCGTCTCGCTTCCTCGCGGAAGTGCCTGCTAGCGTCTGGGCACGTATTAACCAGTCGTCCGTCATGCCAACTTTTTCGTCGAGCGCATTGCGATGCGGTTGCAGTAGCTCCTCGACCAATCGGCTCGCTGCGGCGTCGACCTGTACGACGCTATGGTCGAGTAGGATCAACTTCTGCTTAAAACCGGTTATTTTTCCATTCTCGATGGTCAAGTCCAGGCGGCCTAGATCCGAGCCATGGGCGCCCGCCTGCACGATGAGCGTCCCGTCGACCTGCTCGGCATTCTCTATACGATTATGACTATGCCCACCAACAATTACATCGATACCCTTAACTGCCCGGGCGAGTTGCTGATCACCACTTAGTCCCAGATGGGACAGCACAACGACAATCTCCGCTCCTTCTTCACGAAGGCGCGGCAAAAACTTTTTAAGGGCGGGTTCAGGGCTTTGGAATTGAACGCCGGTTACATTTTTGGCCGCCGTCGTTCGAGACGTCTTTGGATAAGCCAACCCTAGAATTCCCACTCGAACCTCGCCCATTTGCTTAAGAACGTACGGCTTGGTGAACAATGATTCCTCCTTTTCCAAAACCAGATTAGCGGCGATGACCGGAAACTTTGCCTCCGCAATTCGCTCTCGCAACACGTTCAGTCCAAAATCAGGCTCATGGTTTCCTATCGTCATGGCGTCGTAACTTAAATGTTTGAGGGCTGCGTTAAGCGCCTTTCCTTGTGTAAGGTCAGCAATCATGGTATCTCCGATCAAATCGCCTGCATCTAAAAGAATACATTCGCCTACCTCGCGGCGTACCGTCGCAATCGCTCCGCCTAGAACCCCCAAGCCGCCGATGGTCCTACCCTTAAATACACCCTCCCAACCCTGCCAGGGGTCAAGATGGCCATGAATGTCGTTGGTATGCAAAATTACCAGTCTCATAGCAATATTACCAGTCTCATAGCAATTGCGCAGTAAGGTTTTCGGGGTTGCGCCCATGATGAATGAGCCCATGGCGAAAGCACCATCACAAAAAACGTTCGTCGTATCGAGCTTTGCATGTTATTACCTCTAGTCGATGTTAAGAGAGAGTAGGTCTGATTACGGGAGGTGCTGCAGAGCCCCTAGCACCACGAGGTAGATAGCCATGACGCATCCGATAATTGCTAGGAACGCAGCCACAACAATGCCTTGGGACCAGCGCGGTGCACGATAAGGCAGACTCATTTCAATGCGTCGCAAAAAACGAAAATGCTCCCAGGCAGCAAGTAAATTTACTATCACGCCGACAATGACCAGGGCAGTACCTATCCATAATGAAAAGCCCGTCTGATGATGGTCTGATATGCTTACAGCGGGTGTGATTTCTCGAAGAAAGAGACCGAAGCGGGCCACGACAAACCCTAAACCCATCATGGCTAAACCGGTCCGCACCCATGCAAGTAGCGTGCGTTCGCCTGCCATCCGAATTCTGGGGTCCTCCTCTATTATTAAATCCTGATCCATCGGTTCAATTCTTTCGGTGGCAAGGGGTAGTGAATGGACTACCTGACCGTTAGTCTGTCGATTGCAACTAGACCTGCAATCAACACGGGGATGAAGATTACTAAAAATGTCGAGAGTGGAACGCCGAAAACCTCAGGCAACATAAGTTTGCCCCGATCACCGATCTTCATCAACGATTTTTCGAGTTTCCCTGACGCTTCAGCAAAAAGGTAGGAGCCGGCCATTAGTCCCGCGACACCCGCGATCGCGTCCCAGTTTCCTTGGCCCAGGGCTGCGGCACCCGTTCCTGGACAATAACCAATCATGGCGAATCCAATCCCGAATACCAAGCCACCCAGGATGTTCGCAGCGTAGCGCGTTGGTTTAATATGAAGTTTCACTAAACCCATCGCGTGCATGCTAAAAATCCCAACGCTGCCCACAATGATTGCAGTCAGCATCACCTTGACCACGGTGAAGTCTTCGAGAAGGAGTACGCCAAGCAAAATGTGATACTTGGCAACACCTCCCTTTTGCAGCAAAAACCCAAATATCAAGCCAAACAATAATCCCAACAGCAATTGGTTGCCGGAAAACTCTTTCTTCGCAGGTGAGTCTTTCTCGGGGCCCCCTTTGTCGATGGGTAGGTCTGCTCGATTATCAATCTTGTTCGTTGTAGCCATGAGTTATGAATTCCTCGTGATGAGGCATCTTGTACGTTAAAACTGAAACATCAACATTGCTGTGGTGATCCCGCCCGCGAAGAAACAGATCAATGCGATCCACGATCCGACGGAGAGCTGCAATGCGCCGCTAATACCATGTCCACTGGTACAGCCTCCGGCCAGTCTTGCGCCAAAGGCCATGAAGACGCCGCCAACTAAAGCGACCACCATTCGCAAGGCAAAACTATCTTCGCCAAATCTGGCTACCCACATTGATGGCAGCCATTCACCTGTGAGTTCGCTGCCTTGCCATGCCGCTAGAAACGCTCCTCCGATCGCACCGACGACGAGCATGACTTCCCAATCGATCGCTGGCTTGTTGTCTTGATAGTATTTAAGCGATTTTGTGTGCTGCGGCGCTACGATATTGCCTAACATGCCAGCGATACGTGCGTAGGCTGTGGATGCTCCCAGTGGCTTGTTCGAGAAGTAAAACGTG
>JAYVBW010000941.1:0-2547 GCA_043750255.1 Pirellula sp. | reverse complement strand
TTCAGACTGTAGAAGCTGTTCGCATGCATGGCGCTGTCCACAAAGGCATGCTCCCGATCTCACTTGAGAGTCTTTCGGTGCCAGTTCCTGTCGATCCCTATACGGGCGTGCCGCTATTGTATGAACTCAAGAATGATCAAGCGGTTCTGACCGGACATCGCTTGACTGGTCTTCAGTACCGAATTGTACTGAGATTTGCCAATCCACCGGGCGAATAGATATTTGCGAAGTGGATGTCAACATTATTCTCTCTAACAACCGGTGGCTGTCGCCTAATGTCACTCACTTTGACCGAATTCGTTAGCCTCGAGACTTGGGCTGTGTATCTGGCGAAATCGCCAGCGAAACCAGGCCCGGGGCTAGCGCCCACCGGTTCACGTTTTCGCGGCACATGCTTAACTAACTTCATTTCCCCAAGGAGTAGACGATATGGAATCTTTTCACGTGAACACCGGACGCATGTTGCTGAGGACGTTCTTCCCAATGTTCGTTTGTACCATCGCGACACACACAATCGCAGACGACGCGGCCCTCGCCAAGCAGTTCGTGAACGCGACTACAATCGTCATCGCAAAGGTCGATTCCGCTCGCATTGGTCTGCCCGAGTCCCTCATAAAGAAACTGGCCGAGGACAAAAACAAATTACTTCAACGCGGTGCCAATCCGATCAACCAAACTCTGCAAGAACTCATTAGAGTGTTGAACGGGGAGAGCGTGTTCATCGCAGTCGATATACCCTATTCGTCGGCTCAATCGCCTGTCAGACTTTTTGTAAGGAACAAGCCCGAGCTCGATCAAAAGAAATTGTTCGAACAACTCTCTCGATTCCAATTCACCAAGCCTGCTGTACAAGGGGACTACCTTTGCTTCTCGATCATTCAATCGAGTGAGTCAGCGAGTAAGATCGCTATCGCGGACAGCACTATGACAGCGGCGCGTCCCGATTTGCAAATTGCAATGCAGACCGTTGAGGAGTTTCCAGTGAAAATTTTGGTTATGCCTCCCGAGTACATATGGCAGACCTTTCGCGACTTGATGCCAACGATACCAGTCAAGTTTGGTGGCGGACCAAGTTCGCTATTGACCGAAGGAGTTCGTTGGACGGCCATCGGGATCGATCCATCGAAGCTTCAACTGCAAGCGATCACTCAGTCCAAGTCTACTGAGGCGGCGTCGGCATTTGCATCGCACTTCCCTAAATTAATGGAGTCGTTGGCAGGTCAATTGCGATCACCAATAGCTAAAAGCGGGGTGGAGCAACTGCTACCATTGGTCAAGTCGATAGTGAAAGGTGATCGAATGACAATCTCGATCGATGGGTTGCCGGAGCTGGACCAGAGTGTCGCGCTCCTTGCGAGTGCCATGGAACAAATGCTTGGCCCGATGACCAATCAGATCAAGATGGAGCGATTCAAGCAGATTGGGTTGGCGATACACAACTTCGAGAGCACCTACAAAGTTTTGCCACCAACGAAGGAAGGACGAGATGCTGATGGCAAAAGCATTCTTAGCTGGCGAGTTCATATTCTGCCATTCCTTGGGCAGATGGAGTTGTACTCGCAGTTTCGATTAAAGGAGCCGTGGAACAGCGAGCACAATTTGAAACTGCTCGACAAGATGCCCGATGTGTACAAAGGATTTGCCACTGGCCTTGAAAGTTTCAGCGACCTTAAGCCTGGTTACACGACCTTTCTTGCTCCGGTGGGTGACGACACGATATTTGGAGGGACGAAGCCCGTCAAGTTTGGAGACGTTAAAGATGGTCTTAGCAACACCATCTGGTTAGTAGAGGTCAAAGCTGAATTCGCCAAGCCGTGGACCTCGCCCGAGGACTATGTCTTCGACGTGGCGAATCCAGCCATCGGATTGGCTGAAATAGCGGGCGAAAAGCCGTCTTACTTAGGTGCTTTGGGGGATGGTTCGGTGAAGAAGTTTACTTTGAATTTTCCTCCGAATACCCTGCTCCATCTGTTTCAGAAGAGCGATGGAAATGCGGTGTCTTGGTAGCGCCGCTATCGCCTTCGGCCCAAGGATTGCGCACATCGGAATACCTGCAGCTTCGCGGGTTAAACGAGTCGCGATGGGTCTGAAGCAGATGTTTAACCGATCGAAGCGATAGCGGAGATCGCGGGAATCCGGAGGCCTGTCGCCAACTTTTGACGATCGCAACTGATGGAGTCAAAAATGGTATGGTATAGACAAGTCGTCCACGCTCTTTACCAAGTTGTGCCGCAGTGTACTTGTGTTACTCACTTTGTAGTGCCAAACTAGGGCTAATCAGTTCAACCTCCCGCCAACTTTGGAGTTCGTCTATGTCCCGCCAGTCCAAGCCATTGCAAACACAGCGTCGTCAGTTTTTAGTTCGCTCGTCGGCGCTAAGCTTAACCCTTCCTTTTTGGGCCAGAGCCGCTCACAGTTCTTCGGAAAGCAACGCAGGACGATTGCGGCTTGCCAGTATCGGCGTCGGAGGGATGGGGGCCTCCGATTTGAGCTCTCTCAGTTCCCACGCCCAAGTGGATATTGTGGCCCTTTGCGATGTGGATGCAA
>JAYVBW010000940.1:0-6944 GCA_043750255.1 Pirellula sp. | reverse complement strand
GTCATCCCGAATGGCTTCCCAGACTTGACAGGTGCTGCCGAGACGAATCATACGCGTCAGGCGGTAGGGGCCTAGGAAGTCTCGAACTTTGACCATGGGAAGATTTCGTGATGGAATAATTAGGATGTAAATGGCTTGGCGGCCCCCCTGCCCTACTCCGCTTTGTTTTGTCGGAATGCAGTTTTTGTCGATTTCGACCAACAGAATCGCCCGAAATTGGTTTGAAATCACCCGCAGTCAGGCCCGCCAAGATCAGACACTATTATAAGCAAAACCAGCACAATCCGAAAGGTTTAACCGATCGAGCGATAAAGAGACCCTATGTCGATCAAGACAGCATAGGTAGGTATTCCTCAACGTCACTTGCTCGTATGGCAACCAAGTCTTTATCGAAGGGCGTCGATCATGGTCTGAGAGAAATCTCGCCGCGAAACCTTCGATTGGTGGAAGGTTACCGGTACGTGAAAATTCAAGCCATCTTCGGACAATTTCGATCAAATGCTGCTATTATTAACCTGGCCCGAGTTGTGATCACTGCAATTTTCTTCGGTTTACTTGGAATGGCAAAGTTCCCTTTGAATACCGAGGATGTTGATTTGACGAATCGACTCAACCATTTAGAACCTTGGCAGTACATCCTTGATTTCTTTTTCACCTAACTGCCGATCTGGAACCTATCACCTTCAACGAGTTAAGACCATGAAAACTGCTTTAACTTTCGCTGCCTTACTGATTGTGCTGCTCTTCAATGGAAAGGGTCTATGCGATGAGCCATCCTCACCGTTGCCGTCGGAAGGTTTTAAGTCGATCTTCAACGGGAAGGATTTAACTGGCTGGAAGGGAGCGACGGATTATTGGAGCGTCAAGGACGGCTGCTTTACCGGAGTGACCGACGGATCATTGAAATACAATCGTTTCATCGTTTGGCAGGGTGGTGTGCTTAGGAATTTTGAGTTGCGAGTGCAGGTCAAAGTTACTCCCGGCGGAAACAGTGGATTGAACTACCGCAGCAAGTTTCAGCCCGATTTGGGAGAGGACGTCGTCACCGGATATCAATGCGACGTAGTAGCCAACAAAGCCGATTTCAATGGCATGCTTTACGAGGAGCGAGGACGACGCATCCTGGCACACACCGGCGAGAAAGTAATCATCGATGTCGAAGGGCAGCCATGGGTCGTCGACACGATTCCGGTGAAAGAATTCAAAGCTGGCCAATGGCATGATTTTCGCGTGCTGGTGGAAGCCAATCATCATCAGCATTGGATTGACGATCACCCGACAGTAGACGTTATTGATCTCGACGTCAAGAATAGGGCATTGGAAGGAATCTTTGGAGTGCAGGTGCATGTTGGACCTGCAATGCAGATCCAATATCGAAATATCTTTCTGAAAAACTTGCCAGAGGATTTATCGATCATTACGCCTGACCAGGCGAAGATTCCTTCAAATGCCGTGAAAGTGATTCCACAGAGTCCGCCAAAAAAGCCTTCTTAGTAAGTGAGTGCTTTTGTTGATTCGACGTAGTTTTTCTTTACTTCACTCAAGAAACCTGGCGCTCATTTTTCGCTCGAGGGGTTCGTTACCCACAATCCCGACAACATGACACGTTTGACTTTTCTAAGTTGCGAGATGTCGGCAGTGGGGTCGCCTTCGACAAGAACAATATCCGCCAATTTTCCAACTTCAATAGATCCAAGCCGATCGTCCGTTTGTAAGAACTTGGCACCATTGAGCGTTGCGGCCGTGATTGCCTCAAGTGGTGTAAGGCCGCATTCAACCAACAGTTCTAGTTCCCTTTGTAAGGCCCAGCCAAACTCGGCACCAGGTACCCACGTGTGCGATCCAGCCACCAGCGTGGCACCGGCTTTGTGGCACATTCCAACAAACCGCAACATGTTTTCATATCCTCGCACTTCCTCGTCGGTCACTTTGTCGAAATGGGCACGGCGTTCAAAAACGGCTAGAGTGGGCGAGACGTACACGCTGCGTTGAACTATTTTATCCAGAATTGTTTTGCATCGTGACGGACTGTCAAAGTTGATCGTAGACCACAATCGGTAGCGAAGTTTATCGCGCAGGTCAGGATCAGCTGCGACGGTGGTTTCGAATTGCGAGGCTGCAGCGTCGTTGCTCAGTGAGGTACCAAAAGAAGTTACGTGTTCGACGCCATGGATTCCTGCATCAATCGCGTCACTTGCTTTCACTAGCTCGAGGTGCGCTGTAACTGGCACACCTCGGTCATTCGCTGTCTTACATATGACTGAGAAGTACTCTAGCGGTAAGCGGAAGTAGATCTTGATTGCGGTTGCGCCCTGATCGACATGCTTGTTGACGGTCTCACGCGCTTGCTCACTACTGGATATCAATGCTGCCTGTTGTGGCCAAATCGGTGGATAGCCATCGAGATGTTCACCGCATAAAAAGACCCTTGGCATTGGCTCTTTTGACTGCAGAACGGCTTGATAAAACCGAAATGGATGCCCAGGATCACGAAAGGTCGTCACACCATTGGCGAGAAATCGACGTGGCGGTCCCAGGTCGTTGATCGAATGAAAGTGCGAATCCACGAAGCCCGGCAGCAGCGTTGATCCAGATGCATCGATCACGCGGCAGCCTTCTGGAATCGAAATGTCTTCTCTTGGCCCCGCCGCAATGATCGTATCGCCACGAACGATCACGACGGAATCATTCACCGGAGGTCCTCCGAGTCCATCTACCAACAGAGCTCCGGTGAGGGCAATGACTTGGTCTTCGGAGGCCGACTTCGGAGGATTGATCTCTACCAAATCGTTCGAAAGGACTTGCCCCATCACGCACAAAGTTACATAGCACGTCGGCAAAAGGAATGACCAGATTAATAATGTTCGCATCGATTTTTATACCATGTTAGAGATTTTCCGAGGGCCATTGCTAACTCGATCACGGCAACGACAAAATATAAGCGATCAAATCAGACATGCCTAACTCGTCAATTTGGCTTTCAAGTCCTTCTGGCATCAACGACAACTTCGATGACTTCATCTCAGCAATATCGGTTCTCGCCACCGTTTCCGATACACTCTCCCCTTTAAGCAGCGTCACGCTCGTTTCCGATTCGTTGGAAATCATACCTGTTACGATGCGATCGTCGTTTGTTAAAACCGTGTAATTGACATACTGCGGATTCACTTCACGATTCGGCTCAATGACGTTTTGCAGGATTGCTTCGGCACCCCGAAACTTATAAGCAGCAATGTTCGGAGCCAACTCGTATCCGACACTTTCAAGCCGATGGCAGGCTGAGCAGGACTTTGTAAAAATCTGTTTGCCTCGGATTTTATCGCCTTGCATGGATATCGAAGCCTGATAGCGTTCAAGGACTTCTTTCCGGTTGCCAATATTCGAGGATTTCATTGCTAACGCAACCGATTGCTTAATTTTCGGATCTTTGTGATTTCGCAAAATAGCAAGCCGAGCAGGATCTAGATCGGTCAGTGCGAACCCCCCCTGCCCTGCCCTCTCCAGCATTGCCTCGATCCATGAAGTTCGAGAAAGAATTACATCCGAAGCCGATAATCGCAATCGAGGGCTTAGACTCGGCCAAGCGGCAAAAATTCGCTTTGCAACTTCAAGCGATTGGTATTGCATCAGTGTACGAGTCGCCGCTTCCTGAACTGGCTGCGGCACGCGTTGGTCGAGCATGCTGGCAAGCATGGAGATATCATCGTCCAATTGTTCCCATCGCAACAATTCAATGGATTCGATCTTTTGTTCGAGCGTGGCGGTTTTGTCCAGGCATCGAACTCTCGCATCGCGGACAAGCTTGGTCCGTTCCATACTCAGCTTGGGCAATCTTGCAAAAGTCTTTTCACGCAACGGAGCATCGTTGAAACGGCTTTGCAATGCGTTGATCAAGCCGATGCATAGCTGACGCGTCTGTTCGCTACTCGGCATGTTGCCGATTTGTTTATCCAATAGCTCAAGCTGATCTAAAGTTGACTGTGTACCTGCGAGCTTTGCGACGGATTGCCAAACAGAGCTCAGTTTACCCCCCTGCCCTGCCCCGTTTGGATTCGTAACGCTATTACCGAATTGCCCCCCCTGCCCTGCTCCGAGTAACTCAATCGCAGCAATGGCATTCGTTCCGATCGCGTTGAGGCTAGCTGCATTCAGCCATTTGTCCTCTTGTGACAAAGCGATTAGCCGAATCGCAATCGCAATTCTATCTTTTTCTGTAAGGCTCATGCGACTCAGCGATAGTCCCAACTGCAACCGTACTTTCGGATCAGGATCATTTCCTAGCGCAAGGAGTTTTTCTATTATTGGAGGTGAGTCTAGCTTTGCATCTTCGCTCCATCGAATCGCCCATTCGCGTACACGTGGGTGCAGGTCGTCAAGTGCACTCACAGCGGCCCCCTGCCCTGCCCCGATGCTGGCAAGTACGCCCAAAGCATGGATTCGGGCAAGCGGAGACAATGACGACTTTGCGAATCGAGAAAGTTCTTCCGCCGCTTTGCGTACCACTTCTGTGTTTCCGTGAACGGCGAGGCGCTCGTAGAGAAGTCGCGATGCGGTATCGCGGTGCCAACCATTCGTGTGCTCTAGCGTTTTTATCAACTCTTGGTTTGGTGCATCGCGAAGTTTTGGATTCGGCGGACGCTTGAAATGAGCCGGCACCACACGATAAATTCGTCCGCGATCCCTGCCGCTTGTTAAGTCCAAATGCTGCTTAATCTCTTCGGGTAGCGATTTCGGATGCTCGATGACTTCGCGATAGAAGTCAGCAACGTACAACGTTCCGTCAGGAGCGTTTGCGAACTGGACTGGTCGAAACCAAATATCAGTGGAAGCAATAAACTCCGATTCCTTATCGATGCGTTCACCGACAATCGAAGTGCCGCGTTCGGTAAGTTTTTTGCGGTGGATGAGATTACTGCCGACATCGCAGACGAAGGCAATTCCATGCATCTCCTCTGGAAAAGCATTTCCCCGATAGATTGTGGCCCCCGTCGCACCAGTAAAATACCCCGACGCTCTACCGCCCCCCTCGATCGGACCAGTGACTTGATTCGTCACACGCAATCGCGTCCGCACGGTTCGCCATGGTTCTACAGGACTGATTCGGTACACGGCGGCTTGGGGTCCATCGGCGGCAATGCTTTGTCGCGATGGGGGAAGGGCGACATTGTTCTTGGCTGATGCGTACCGATCTGCATAGAGGTGCAGTTGCAGGTGGTCACTATTGGAACAAGCGAAGCGACGACCCCAATCGTCAAAGGACATGCCGTGTTGACCGCCGCCGCTCTCGGGTCGTAGCTCAAGCGTCTTTGGATCGAATGAAAAATCGCGTCCGCTCAAAACAATCGCATCACGTTCGGGCGCTGAGGGCGTTAGGACCTTCCCGCCTGAGCTGCTGGTTTGACAATAGATACGATTATCGAGTCCCCAGCAAAAACTATTCAGAAGTCCTTGAACGTTTTGGCGACCAAAGCCAGTGAAGACCTGCTTTTGAATGTCAGCTTGCCCGTCGCCATCTGTATCTTTGCAATACCAAATGTCAGGTGCGGCAGCGACAAAGACACCTCCGTCATAGCAGATCACACCGGTGGGCCAGGAAAGATGATGGGCAAAGAGCGTGCTCTTTTCGTAACGTCCATCATTGTCGGAATCTTCCAGTAGCCGTACGTTCCCTAAAAAATCTTTGTCTTCTTCGGAGTAATCGCACATTTCAACGACGAACATGCGTCCGTTTTCATCAAATGACATCGCCACCGGGCCCCGCACGAATGGTTCGGCAGCAGCCAGCTCCATCTCGTATCCGTCTTTGACTTGGATGGTAGCCAAGGCTTCGCGTGGTTCTTTCGGCGAAATGCGTGGGAGTTCCTCGGCAAAGCTTTGTTTTGATTTCGTTGACTCCTGGGCATTCATGGAAGTCTGAAATAAGCCAAAAACGACGAGAGATTTAAAAATAACAAAGCAGGTAGATCGGTATCGGAGCATGGTGGGTGCGAGCGAGTTGAATGGACAAATGAATCTAGGACGATGGACTAATGTAGTTAGACGAACCCTCGCATTCTAGTTCCTTAATGGAATGAAATACAGGTACGCCGTCGCTTATTTAACCTGCCGCCTACTACTGGAACATTAAGCTTCGAGATGCATCTCGCAATTTCAGCCGTTTCGACGCGAGCGATCACCCCTTCAATTGCGAAGCCATCGTGGCGGTGAAGCTCCCCGCTCTTGCTCTGGCAGAAAAACGGACCAACGATCTCGCTGTCGCTGGTATTTGACAATTTCGTCGAGCAGTCCGCGAGCATAGGCATTGGATGTTTCAATCAGCAATGCGACTGACTTCCGTTGCATTGTCGGCCTGGTTTGCTTTGACATCAAAGTCCAATAATTGTTAAAAACCTCATCTTTTTTGCGCAATTTGTCATGGCACAAACAGAGCCAGATTGCCACACTGGCAATAACGAAAATCCCTCCAAACTCATTCCTCACACCAATCCTCTTAATCAATGAGTCAAAAGAAAATCAACGTTGCTATGGTTGGCCTCGGTTTCGGCGCCGAGTTCATTCCCATTTATCAGTGTCACCCGAACGCGAACGTTATTGCAATCTGCCGACGGAATGAAACAGATCTAAACTTGGTGGGAGATCGTTTCGGTATCGCCAAACGCTACCAGGAGTTTGACAAAGTACTAGAAGATCCTGAAGTCGACTTCGTCCACATCAACTCGCCGATTCCAGATCACGCTTGGATGAGCATGCGAGCCTTGAAGGCAGGCAAGCACGTGATGTGCACGGTGCCCATGGCGACGACTATTTCTGAATGCGATCAAATTTGCCAACTCGTCGCTGATACGGGGCTCAAGTACATGATGGCGGAAACGGTCGTATACAGCCGCGAGTACTTGTTCATCAAGGAGATGTATCAAAAAGGCGAGCTTGGCAAGATCCAGTAC
>JAYVBW010000939.1:0-1957 GCA_043750255.1 Pirellula sp. | reverse complement strand
CATCGTATCTCCAACCACCGACACTCGCATTCTAGAGACGGTAGAACGACTAGAGGAGGACATCACCGATCGGGCGCGGATGCATGGCCCGTTGGAAGTGATCATCGAGATAGACGAACCGATTGAGGTGCCGACTGACCGAACCCCGCGTGGGGAAGAGGACCCAATTATGAAACGCCTGCGAGAGCGTATGCAATCCATGCTCGACCGATTGTCGACACACGCCAACCCCATTGTTTAACCTGCGGGGCGGCGTGCACTGTCTACCCTCGCGAAAGCGCTACATGTTTAACCACGCAGCGTTGGTGTTTAACTCGCTACGATGCGTGATTCACGTAGGTTCGGCTGTCCTCAGCCGAACGTTTGCTCGACTGTTCAACACGAGCGAGAGGTCGCACGCGATCCAATCCGGAGAAGGGCTACTAATCGGAAATACGTCCGCAGATTAAGAGTCGAGATCAAAATATGCATTTGGGGTGGACGCATGGCCAACAATGAATATTATTACGACGCGGGATGGAGCAGCCCGGTAGCTCGCGAGGCTCATAACCTCGAGGTCGTCAGTTCAAATCTGGCTCCCGCAACTTGAATGGGTGGTTACGAACAGTTTTCTACCCACGTGTAAACGAAAAGGCTGGTGCTGTCATGGCTCCAGCCTTTTTTCGTTTATCCCCAGTCTTTTCGTTGATCGGCGATTTCCGCTCGGCTCTCGCCCGGTCTCTCTCCCACATAACCTGACGGTCTCTCACCAAAGCCATTTCGAGGCCAAAAAAGCCGATTTTGGCCCAAAGTCTCTCGACTCTCTGATGGCGAAAAATCCGGGTTATGATCAAGGTCTCTAATCGATCATAACCCCAAGGTTTTTCGTGCAGCTTGTTTCTGGGTTATGAGGGTAGAGACTTTTTGACGAAAAGCTCCAAATTGTTCCGAACACGTGACTCACTTCATTGACCGAAATGGGACCTTGGAGTGGTTGTATCGTTGCTAACCACCATTTACAAGAAAATCGTCTATTCGACGATTGTAGATAAACCGCGATCCGTCAGGCCTTCCTCCCGTCAGCGAAGAGCTAATCCAGCAAGCAAAAGCGGAGAACTATCAGATCGTATATGTTATCTGCGATCAAACTGCGGATGACGAATCCTGCGTTTCATTTATGGCAATGACTCCGTTCCTTCCTCGTCGGGGGGATCAGCTACAACTTGAAGACGGCCAGTTTTGCAGCGTGACGAGGGTGTACTTTAAAGTCGGCAGGCTCGGTGATCATTTCGCACTTGTTCCGACGGTGTACGCGACGCTTCTCGACCATGATAGGGAATGAAGTTGCCACTATGCCAAGGAAACCTAACACGCCGAAACTGGACGAATCGGACCATGTTCGAACTAAAGGATGTGGAGCGTTTGTTCTGGAACTAGACCTTCATGTCTACTTCGAACCGCTCATGAATGAACATTGGCCTGGACTACTGTTTACAAGAACTATTCAGTTGCCGTTTATTCCGAGCACTAAAATCGCAGTCGGAGGCTTTTCGTTGGAGGGCGAGTGTGTCCCGCCGTTAGGCTACTTACCAAGCGATCTAATATGGGATGTCGATCGGGAGGTTTTTTTAGCAATTACTAAAGCCTCCCATCAATCGCCGATCGCCTACCTTCCGGATATTATCCGCGAGTACTTGGAACAGGGTTGGCGATTGGGTAGCTGGAAAAAGAATTACGACAATGACTTTGAATCGCCGATTGGAGAGAACTTCGACGCTGGTGACTTTGCATTCGAATGGGATAGCGAATCCGACATTGAGAACCTCGAGACTCAACCGCCCACAAAGCGATCACCAGAATTCAATCGATTACTTAGCGCACTTGCCAGGTTGCTAGTCCAATTAGGAAACAACGTGAGCATTGCTTACGCAATATACAAGACGAAGACATACTTTCCTCCAGACAGGCCGGGACGTGA
>JAYVBW010000938.1:0-3187 GCA_043750255.1 Pirellula sp. | reverse complement strand
CTAGTTTGTCTGGATCATTGCGAATCGAGTTAAGTTCGAATTCATTGGGTTCTTCGGGGGAGTGATCGTCATTCCGGCGGACGGGGCAAAGCATGAGCCAACGCCGAGCCACTTCGGAATCATCCCACGTGGCCACGACCTCGGGCCGCGAACGGAGGATAAGGTGAAAGTGGTTGGAGAGACTCGCGAAGGATAGGAGGTCGATCCCGAAGTTTGCGGCCAAGTGTTTGAGTTGATCTTCGATCCAGATTTTCCGGTGATCGTAGTTTTTTCCAGTAACTGGATCGTTTCCCAGGAGGAAGCAACGGCGTACGACCCTCCCGATCACATGGAGAATTGCGACCTCATTTGGATTGAATACTTCGGCACGCGCGAGTCGAGCCATGGCAAAAACCTCCGGGAAAGAATGAACAAAAACAGCACTTGATTCCGAAATTGAATCAGAACGGAAAGTGAAAATCAACTACCCACCAAAAAAATGGTGTGTCCCCTTGGTGTGTCCCCTTGGTGGGTTCTTTGTTCGTCGGTTACGGTTGTGGAATACCGAGATCTCGACAGATCTTTCGAGCCAAAAAATTATTGATCTCGCGATGTCGTGGTACAGCACTCGTTTGTTCATTAGACGGATTGACGAAGAGTGTGTGTTTTGAACCCTCTCGAAGCAATTCGCATCCATGGGATTCGAGATGTCGAACCAAATCAATTCGCGTCATGAGGCTGACAGATCGAAGGGTTCTCTTGAAACTGTCTTTCCAATGATTGACCTTTCCGCTATTTCGCGATTGGCATCCAATACCATCTGTACGGCCTCACGCAAATTATCTCGCGTCTCTTCCAACGTCTCCCCTTGTGTATTCGCACCCGGTAGTTCCTCAACAAAGCCAATAAAGCCCTCGGGAACCTCCATAAAAACGGCTGTAAGTTGCATTTAATTTTCCTTGTCTTCAGACTATTGTAGCGGAGACCATAGTCGTTTAGGGTCGAAGAGTGCTGGGTGAACTAGAAATTTAAAAATTGTTCTAAGCCAACGACCTAAGCACTAGGACGCCAAACCTGTTGCGTTCGTTGGGCACAAGGCCCAACGAACGCTTCTGCGAAGAGCATCCTTGATTTGTTGCGTGAGAAAAATAAAGAAACCTGCTAAACATAACCAATTTCAAGGAATTGCAGTTATGCGAATTTATTTGTACATGAGTGCTTACTTGGCTCTAAGATCAGTCGCAATAACCGCAGCACCGCATGAATCACACAAATACGCCCTGCCGAACTCACAGGAATTCATCAGTTCGACATCCGTCTTGGTTTGTTCATCGCGGAAAACCAGATCGGTTGAGCCCCAACCAAATGCCAGCGTGTTCCAAAACGACTTCTTGAGCCGAACTTCCCCTTACTGCATCGACCTTCTACAGTTTGGACATTGCATCATTGATCCGGACGAACGCCGCCATTCAGCTAGTGGCGGCAAGTAATGTCTCTAAAAGTCTGGGCGGACGATCCGCCACTTAGCTGCAATGGATTGTTCGTCCGATCATAGTTCACTTTCGGCACTTGTAGCATGGTCAACGTACCCATCATAGTCGATTGCGATCCCAAGTCGACCTAGGAGGCGTGTTTGATCGCGCGTTAGATGCATTCCAAATGTATCCGACGCCCAGCATGCAATATGGAGAGTCAAATCATACTCGTCACAAAGCTCTTTGACAGCACTTGGTCGTCTGTTGAGCCAAAGCAATATAGAATCAACGTGTTGTTGGACAGAAGCATGTTCCAACTCACCACTGTCCAAACGCCATTTCATGACGCCCCAGGGGCATTTCGTTTTAGGATTAATTTCTGTGGATGAGTGACACCTTGATGGATCGACGCCTACAGCGGTCGTGACGACTTCCGGATCGCCACAACCAGTTACTTGAAAGTATGCGTATTGCCGTGTCATTTAGCGCATTCTTTGAAGGACGAACTTGTTATTATCCCGGGTTGGGATTGTTGTCACTGGATTTTGTGGAGTTATCCCTGATTTGTCAAATCTATTATCTCTGATTCAGGCCAATTATCCGGGTTTCAATCTTTGCAGCCGCGTCGGGCGCGGTGTCAGGGATAACTAATTATCTCTGACGGCCAAATCCACCAATTTGCGCGTATTTTTTTGGAACCAACGGTTATTGGCTAGGGCGTTTACGACAAAGTAATGATCGGCACATGCGGGCCGTGTCGCTTGAAAGAGGTTTTTTTTGTGCTCTTTGAGTCTCCTCTCGGGGCGAGGTGACTACTTGGATAGCGGTAGTCGGACAGTGAAAGTTGTGCCTCTTCCGAGTCGGCTGGTGACGGAGACTTGGCCGGAAAAGGATTGTGCGAAGTGCTTTACGATCGATAACCCCAATCCTGTTCCACCGAGATCGCTCGACCGAGCTTTGTCGACTCGGTAGAAGCGTTCGAAGATTCGTTCTTGATGTTCGGGAGCGATCCCCTGGCCGTTGTCGATCACCTCGATAATTCCCATCATGCCATCGCTCGAACATCGCACAATCACCTGCCCGCCCTCGGGCGTGTAACGGACTGCGTTGCTGATCAAATTGTCAAAAATCGTTGCAAGTCCTTCTTCGTCGCATCGAACCATGATTCCTGGTAGGGTCTCTTCCAACTCCAGTGTTAGAGAACGCTTCTCCGCTTGGACTCGAAAGGCGTGGATTCTTTGCTGAGCTATCTGACTTAGACGGATGTCTCGAACTTCGAAGGCGACTATTCCCGATTCGATGCGAGCTAACCGAATCAAATCCAGGATCAGATCGCTCAATCGATTGGCTTGCTCTTCGATCCGTTCGACAAACCGCAGCCGATTTACTGGGTCCTCAAGAGCTCCTAGTCGCAGTGTTTCAGAATAGGCTTTGATCGAGGAGAGAGGTGTTTTCAATTCATGCGAGACATTGGCGACAAAGTCTCGACGCATGGTCTCGAGTTGCCTAAGACTGGTTACATCATGAACAACAATCACGACGGCTTCGCCCGAAAATTGAGCAATCCAAGAAAAACGAACAGCCAGGACGCGTCGTGGTTGTCGTTTCGTTTCAAATTCTCGCCCGATCGTTCGGTGAGCCTTGAAGACTTCATCGACGCATTCCTCAATGAACGGATTTCGAACAAGCTCATAGAAAGGACGATTCAAGAGTTCTTGATAAGGAACGTCGAG
>JAYVBW010000937.1:0-8228 GCA_043750255.1 Pirellula sp. | reverse complement strand
GTAGATATCGACTTCGATACCCCCCCAATCGCTCAGACCGACTCGATAGATACATTCGAAAGCCGACCTGTAAAAGACTGTTCGTGGCGCGAGCTACGGAATAGTCTTTTTTAGCTATCGGGGATGTAGGAGGTCGAGAGAGATGGCGGGCCGCGTTTGTCACCAAAGCCCGAATACGTCTGCAAGAAGTAATGAGGACGGGACCACGTGATAGTTTTGTCAAAACTGCATCGGTTGTCAAAACTATGCGGACAGACCTTCACTCGAACCTGCGACGATGTGCTCAACGGTTCTGCAGAGAAAGGACATGCACCAGTGTACGTTATCCAGACCGGAAAAATTGGGCAGTCCCATAGTGAACATCAGATTGGCATATCCCGTAGTAGCTGAGCAAGATTTAGGATCTATTTTTCCATTGAGTTGGCTACTCGGGGGAAGAGTCCGTTGCCGGCGTGGCAAATGATTACTCCGAAACAGGTTTGCCACGGCAAAGCTTGTTAGCTCATAACCTCGAGGTCGTCCATTCAAATCCGTCTCCCTCAACTTTGACGAGGGGTAGCGAACAAAATCCTACCCACAAGTAAACGAAAAGGCTGGTGCTGTCATGGCTCCAGCCTTCTTTCGTTTATCCCCAGTCTTTTCGCTATTCAACGCTTTTCCGTAGCCGTAATTTCGGCTCTCTCTAGGTCTCTCTACCTCATAACCTCTCGGACGCTCAAAAACCCGATTTCGACCAGAAAGCGCCAAACTGGTCCAAAAGTCTCTCGGATCTCTGTTTTTCCGACCCTGAGGTTATGAGCTTTTAGAGATTTTTCCTCATAACAAGAGGGTAGAGAGTCGCCTACTGGATGGAATTACGCCAGTATTTATAGAAATCAACCCCTTAGTCGAAAAAAGCTCATAACACGGAGGTAGGCATTTCAAATCCGTCTCGTGAGGTTTGACGATTGGTAGCGAACGAATTCCAGTGGGTTTCGGGAAAGGGGAATAAGGAACGCATTCGCGGCGTTACTTGGCCAAATGCTCAGTGAATCAACGATTGCCGAAGGAGCACGCTGTTTACCCGGATGAGACAACGCTTTGGATACGGTCTAATTCCCGATGGTCAAGCGGTTCAAAGTATAACCCCCATAGATGTCGGATCGCTAACGAGTCGTTCAGCGAATTCGTAGAGTGATTCGGCAAGGAATTGGGGCGGCGTTTTTCTATCGCATTGATAGTCTATGTAGACGGCAGAATGACGTTCATCGACAGGTTGCAGCGCGTATAAGTGTGACGAGATTAACCAATCGCCAAACCAAAGAAAATCCCATTTCGACTCGCTGTTTTCCTTGTCAAGTCGATCAAGGCACCACAATTCGAACATCCGGTCGTTGGCGCAACCGTTTTCCATCCCGCCAGTCAGGGAGTAAAGGTCAACCACGTCCTGTGTTGCATGAAATCCGTGCGAAGCGAAAAGAGTCTGCAGTTTGTCACGAGAGACGCCGAGTTCAAGCGGCGTAAATTCGCTTTGCCACGTCTCAATTAGTTTCTGGAAAGCGCGAGTAGTTTGTTGCATGTATCGCGAAGCCTTGTGACAAAACCAACAGCAATCTTACCCAATTCTACCGAACTGGATCGAAAGGAATAAATACTCCAATCCACCACGCTTCCCCGCCACTAGCGAACTTAATTCTATCCGATCATGCGAGCGTTGAGCAACTAGCTAAACCCTATGGTCATACGTGCATTTTTTCTGCCGCACTAGCATCAGCGAGCCTGCCGCGCAAACGCCAAGGCAGTCAATCAAGACATCCTGAATTGTACCAAATCTGTCTGGGACAAACGATTGATGCCATTCGTCTGAAGCAGCAAAAGCAACACAGAAAATCATTGCTCCAAGGATAGACCACGAATCGACGAAACCACGCCACCATTTGATGACTCCGACGCAGAGAAACGTCAGGATTGCAAATTCGGTAAAATGCCAGCCTTTCACAATCGCGAACCAAGAGATTCCCCAGAATACGCCAAAGCGTTCCATCGACGCTCGATCGGCACCGGTCAAGTTTTGAAGGAGCTCGAAGAATTCAAGCGGTCTAATCACTGTACAGGACGTGCCGAAGATTAGCATTAGCCATGCAGACAAGATTATCGGAAAGCGCCATCGTCTGTTTTCAGAACTTTGGCGAAGACTCTCGTCGTGCGAATCGGTCTGCAAAATAATTCAGTCCTCTTGAGCATGTTATGGAAAGCAATCCATCCCAACAGTATCGTAGCGGAACCGAAATGGTTGCTCGCTCCAACCCCAACCCCAACCCGCTTCCCGCCGCTTGCTCGCTTCAATCTATCCGATCCTGCAGGCGTAGTCGAATCGGCTGGAGTCAATGTCCACGGATTGGTCAAACTTGCGGACCTTGCAGACGCTGGTTGCTGCTAGGCCGATCCTGCGGGCGTACGACGCTTCCACAGTTGTTGAGCTAGCCGTGAATCCAGCCGAATTTGGGAATCTAGCTAACCGCACTACCATGTGGAAATCGCAGAAGCGCGTCGGAGGGAAGCGGAAGTTGGCAAACGGAGTTGAAAATCCGTTAGCAACCTGCCAAACAATTCGACGTCATATTGCAGAAAGATTCGCGCCAAGCAAACCTACTTTGATTCCGTTCTGCTTCAAAACACTGGTTGCCTTGCCGTTGACGATTAAAAGAACGATTAGTCCGAAGCATGGCACGAGTGAGAGAACACCCAGTAGTACTCCAAGACCAGTCCCGTAAACCTTAATCGCGAGCATGAATACGAAAACACCGCTTACGATTCCAACAACCAGGACTGCAATGCTGATCAAAAGTCGAATATCTGGCGGTAGCGCCAATTGCCCAATTATCGCGACTAATTGGAACAGGATACAGACGAGAATTCCCTTCTGAAACTTCGCAACGCTACGAAGATCCTCGCGCGAACCGCTCAGCACTCCAACGGCAGAAGATGGATACTGAGGTGGTTGATATGGGTTGATGCTCATTTGTGTTTCTTTTTGCGAATTGGTTTCTCGTGGCGTCGAACTTGTATTTATCCCGGCTGGAATTGTGACCGCTGGATTTTGGGGAGTTAAGCTTCACCTCCCAACCAGCACGACAGTCTAGCCGATCTAGAAGGCGGCAGCGCCCATGTCCACATGGTTTTGGTCAAACTGGTGGAAATGAAAGACATTGGTTGCTGCTAGGCCGATCCTGCAGGAGTACGACGCTTCCACAGTTGTTGAGTTAGCCGTGAATCCAACCGAATCTGGGAATTAGTTAACCGCACAACTTTGTGGAAATCGCAGAAGCCTGTCGGAGGGAAGCAGACGCTTGCACAGTTGTTGGGATTCGTAATTGCTACGGTAACTGCTAGGTTGCTGGCTAGGCCGATCCTGCAGGAGTACGCCACTTCCACAGTTGATGAGGTAGCCGTGAATCCAGCCGAATCTGGGAATCTAGCAGCTAGGCACATCCTTGTGGAAATCGTAGAAGCGTCTTGGAGGGAATCGGACGCTTGCACAATGGATGGGATTAGCAATTGCTACGGTAGCTGCTAGGGTTGCTGGCTAGACCGATCCTGCAGGCGACGCCACTTTGATCCCAAGAAAAGTCATGCTGTTATCACCTCACCAGGAACCGAAAGGGTTGATTGACAAGCATCCAAGAGTGACCAAAGCAAAACCGACTAGCACCCCTGTTGTCAGAAAAACAACAACAATAATCGTAGGAATTTGTCGTCTTCGGTGGAACAGTGGAGGATGCGATTTATCAGAACCATTTTCTGATTCGTACGGATTCATCAATACTTTCTTAAGTGGAAAGAATCCATGTAAGTCCTGGTTTGGGTTGAGAACCACGCGAATAAAATCTGGTGACTCAGACCCGTGAAAATGCTTTCTACTCGGGTGGAAGTCTCATCCGCTTGCGCTCTCCAAAATCCATCGACTGCGATGGAAAGGGGATCATTGGATCATAGTCGCTATATTCGTTCCAGTATCTGGGGCGCATTTTTCTGTCAACAAGGACGGCAGGATAAAACGCCAAACTGAGAATGGGATTTATCATCCGAAAATGTGGACCACGGGATCCTTTCACGACCATTCCATGACCGCCTATTTCCACGATGATAATCGGATCAAGCAATAGTTCGTATGATTTGATATAGACTGCCACCGCAGCCATTAACAACAAGAGGGATTTTAGCCGAAATTGAAACTTCATCTTTTAGGTCCGCATCATGCAGCGATAACGAAAACAATCCATCCCAACCGTCTTGAACCGAATCGAAAGGCCAAATACTCCACCCCAACACGCTTCCCGGCCGCTAACAGATTCAGTCTATCCGATCTATCGGTCGCCGTGCAAACGTGCCAGTTCCAATGTCCACAGTGTTTGGGCTAGTTTGGAGAATGGTACTACGTACTACGCACCAACCTGTGGAAATCGGCGTAAGCAAGGTTCGTGCGGGATTCGCAATTCGGCAAGCAACCAAGGCCAGCCCTCGCTCGCCCCTAGAACAACGACGCAGAATTTAATCCTTTATTTGTTCTGTCTCGCTCGATTTCCACGACAGTTTGCCACGAAGCATCTTCGGAACACCAGTCGTTTCCTCTCCGGATTTTGGAATCAAGTTCGCAGCGACAAGACGCAATTCCAACCACGTCATTCTATAGTGCAAATAGTCCGCTGACTGTTCAGCAAGCACCGGAAGAAGTTTCTTTCCATCAAGTCCCGTGAGTCCAAGATCTGCCGCAATGACCTTGCCGTTTGATTCGTATAGTTCATGCCATGAATCCATTTTCAGTTCTTTTCCGTCACTTCGCACGAAGATCGTTGTAAATTGCGAATCTGGACCAAAATTGGCCTGACGTAGACGTGGAACATCGAAGGCACCGATGTCAACGAGACGTTTTAGCGCGGCGGATACATCTTTCGGGTCCAGTTGTGATCTGAAGTACGGCGATCCACCATTGATGCGATCGTGTGACCAAACGATCGAGCCGTCACCCCAAACGCTCACGATGAGTTGTGGACCCCCAGAAGCGCCGAGGCCCCAGTCATTCGCGTAAATCGCAAATACAGTTTCCGCGTCAGTGATCGCCTTCGAATCTTGGGCGGTCGCCGCTGTGCCGAATGAAGATATCAACGCTAAGGACAAAAGAGCGATTTTGACCATGTTTGCCTCAGGGACAGAACATATAGTATGCCGACGTCGGCATACTTTTTGAAACGTTCGGCATATCGTTACGACTCGTCGCTGGAAAGTCAATCATTTCCCTAACATCCTTCGCTTCTTCCGCAGGCGACGACCTGTCCACAGTAGATGAGCTTGCGGCTCATCCAGCCGAATTCGGGAATTAGCTAACCGCACAACCTTGTGGAAATCGCAGAAGCATGTCGGAGGGAATCGGACGCAGGCACAATTGATGGGATTTGCAATTTCTATGGTAGACTCTGGTTGCTGCTAGTCCGATCAGCAATGGCTGCTCTTACCCGATTTCCTTTAAAGGAGATGGTGCAATTGAGCAACAACCTTCGCAATTCAGCAATCCTGCCTCTTTAAGTTTTGGAAGAAATTTCGCGGCCATATCGACAAATTCCTCAGCGCCCCTGAGCACCAACTTCGATTCCAAAGTCTTCCGATTCCCATACCATCGGCACATTGAGGTGGCTCTGATTGATTGGAAGAACTGTCCTGCTTTGTCACGGTCCGAAGATTCCAATTGAAACGAATGTTTACGCAGAAGTAACGACCGCAGTCCACATGGTATTTTGATCTGTGCAATGATAAGAGCCGGCGCGTCCTCCCATACTTCGTCTTCCCATCCCAGCCCGCGGCAAAGAGCAATATCAAAATATCGTTTGCCAATAGGGCCAGTTGGCCAACCTTCGAGTATCAATCCGTCCGTGGTTTCCGCCACTCGATCAGTCGCAAAAGAATTCTCGAAGACCTCGATGGCCTGAACGAACGTGAACCCCTCGTTGACTGGAAGCAACTGGCGCATCCTTTCAAGCAGTTGGGGTCGCCCATTATGTCTTGCGAAGATCATCGCGTCCTCGTGCCTAGCGAACTTATTTTATCCCGATTTGGGACTCTATCGTTGAAGTTCGGGGATTCACGCTTCCCAGCCGCTAGTCCACTATAGTGTAGCAAATCCTGCAGGCGTACGCTGCTTTCGAAGGAGACTGTAATAACCGACCACCTAAGCAATGTCCATTTTTCATGAATCGCCGCCGTCGTTTTGAAATACTTTATGGAGCACGGCGCACATACAAAAGCATGCTACGGCCAAAACAATTAGCGTGAACACCAGAACATTTCCAATCACCTGCGAATCTGGATGAAACGTCATTAAACTCATCATGACATGCAAGAAAAAAAACACGAACCCCAGAATTGCCAGTGTATAAATCCATCGGCGATAAGGTGGCTGGCGTCGCAAGGGGCTGGATTTTTGATTCTTTCTAATGTGATGATGATTGCTGTCGATGGCAAGGTTTTCTTGGTTGAGCTGAAAAATGGTCGGCGTTAGCAAAAGCATAGCAATCTACCGGAACAGTTTTGAAGGAGATCTAAAGGCTTAATGCTCCACCCCAACACGCTTTCCCGCCGCCAGCCACTTCAGTCTATCCGATCCAGCAATCATAAACTAATCGGCTGAAGGCAATGTTGCCATTGCGAATGTAATCGCGGCACGAGCCAATTGATTTTGGGGTTTCATTTATTGTTCCGTTTTTTAGTCTTAGGCTAATCTTATTTGCATGGACGAAGCAGACTTCAGTCTATCCAGTGTAGCAAGCGCCAAGCAAGCATATGTGCAATGTGGTTGGGAAGTTCGCGGCTCGGGAAGACGCTGGTTGGCCTAAGTTACCAGTTCCGCATTCCTGAGGTGTGCGCTCCCGCCTAACGAATAGTAATTACTCCCAACAGTTTTTCGGAACATAAACGGGTTTGCTCCAACCCAGTAATGAACTTATAAGTCGAGAGTGCTCAGGAACTTTGGTGCATTGCTTATTTGGTTCCGCCAAATTGCGGCGATAGTCTGGTCTGGTTTAGTGCTGAGTGAGTTCGGTGGTGTCTATTATCTTCATTCGTTTCAATGCATCATGGATCTTTTTTCCTATTTCAGTTGAGTCCTCGTCTGGCTTAGTGTTTTTTTCAAAGGGAAGCCAATAACCTGGGCCGAGGCAGATGAATTTCGTGTCGACGATCGTTGCAAGAGTTCCGCTCACATAAACGAAAACCGTAGATGTCTGTGCATCCGTGGGCCGGAAGGCTCGTGTTGCCAGGACGCGCGTAGGAGTCGCAAGGAGATCGGTAGACTTCCCGCCAATACGTAAAATCAGGACACGTTCATTGTCGTTTTTTTCCACATACAGATCTTTGGTCGCCCGCGGTTGTAGCCATACATCAAACTTCCGTTCGTCGGTTATCAACGTAAACGCAACGGCCGAGTCTGTATCGTTCAAGAGTCGCAGGGTAAGCGACGATTCCATCGGTTGCGGTGCAACTATGAACATGGACGCAATCAAAAGAAACAATGACGTCATGATCTCTCTCCAAAGCTGTTTCAATCTATCCAAACAATTGTGAAACGGAACGAAAGGATTATTACTCCTATCCCATTCGCTTCCCGGCCGCTATCCGCTTCAGTCTATCCTATCGTGCATGCGTAGTCTAATAGCCGAAGCCAACGTCCACATTGTATTGAACCAACCTGTGGAAATCGCTTGACGCTAACTCGGCAATGTCCACAGGTGGATGGGAAGCTCACTGCAAGGGAAGAGGTTGCTGGCTAGGCCGATCCTGCAGGAGTACGACGCTTCCACAATGGTTGAGCAAGCCATGCATCCTGCCGAATTTGCGAATCTAGCAGCTAGGCACAACCTTGTGGAAATCGCTGAAGCGTGTCGGAGGGAAGCGGATGCTGGCACAAAGGATGGGATTCGCAATTGCTACGGTAGCTGCTAGGCCAATCCTGCAGGAGTACGACGCTTCCACGGTTGAGCTAGCCGGAATCCAGCCGAATTCGGGAATTAGCTAACCGCACACCTTGTGGAAATCACAGAAGTGGGTCGGGGATATGGACGAAATCCAGCCGCTATCCTGTTCCCTTTGTTCGATGCTCATTTACTTGGCTGCCTGACTCGGTCAATGAACTCGTTAAGCCGCTGCAAGTAATCGTCGGACAACCAATTATTGTGATCGGCATTTGAAACGACAATCAT
>JAYVBW010000936.1:0-1548 GCA_043750255.1 Pirellula sp. | reverse complement strand
TGCATCCATCCATGCGAGGGATTGCCAGTTTGATCGAGGACAAAAAGTTTTGTATTATACAGGGTGTTGGCTATCCGAATCCGAACCGCTCCCATTTCGAGTCGATGGATATCTGGCATTCGTGCCAACGCAAAGAGTCGCGAAGCAGTGACGGTTGGCTGGGCCGATATTTTTCACAGCTTAATCATCCGATGAGTGCCGCTCCAACTGACTTGTTCGGCTTGCACTTAGGAAGCGAGCAACTGCCTTTGGCGCTCGTGGCTCGCGGTGTTCAGACCCCGTCGCTAGCCTCCATCGAACAGCTTCGTTGGAAGGGCAAGTCCGAATCAAACATAGCACGCGCCGACACCGAACGGATGCCAAGTACAAAAAGAGAGGTCGACACCGAGAGCAATTTGCTCGACTTTGTGTCGGCTAGCACAACCGCCGCGATGCAAGCTAGCGACCGGTTGGAAAAGGCTCTTGCGTCTCCCGATAGTTCGGGTGACTTTCCCAATTCGCAATTAGGTGAAAAGCTAAAAATTGTTTCAAGGCTTCTGCTGGCAGGTTTGAAAACGAAAGTCTATTACGTGACGCTGGATGGATTCGATACTCACGCCAATCAGCTCGTGGCTCACTCTGGACTAATGCGTCAATGGTCAGAAGCGTTGCGGTCTTTTCATCAGCGATTGGAAAGTGCAGGTTTAGGTGACAAGGTGCTGGTTTTCACCTTTAGCGAGTTCGGTCGCCGAGTAGCGGAAAATGCCAGCCAAGGAACAGACCATGGAGCAGCAGCCCCGGCGTTTTTGTCCGGCCCGAAACTCGAGAACACGATCGTCGGGAATCAGCCTAGCTTGAGTGAGCTAGATGACGGCGACTTGAAGTTTCACACCGATTTTCGAAGTGTCTATGCGACGCTTATCGAAGACTGGCTTGGGGTATCGAGCAAGAACGTTTTGACCGAAGAACACTCCAAGCTATCTCAATTGAGACTACAAATGTAGAAGTGTCAGCAATCGCAGGATATATTACAAGTGTTCAAACCATGACAACAGTTGCCAAGCTATGTGGATCAGATTTCGACTCCATGGTCCGATGTAGCATGGATTCGCAGACTATCCTCAAGAAGGATTCGACCGACACACAACGATGTCCTACTGCTGATTGAAGTTTCCGATTCCAGCTTGAAGCAAAATCTAGGAGAAAAGGCTGATTTATATGCTGAGTACGGAGTTGTTGAGTATTGGGTTATCAACATTAATTCGGAACAAGTTCATGTACATCGGGGGCCAGCTGACGGACGCTATTGTTCAGTACAAGTGTTTGGCAAGCCAGCATCGATCGCTCCGCTTAGCCAACCCCTTGCCACGCTCTGTCTAACGGAAGTCTTCGATTTGGATGCTTAACATGAAGCTGGTGCATGCGGCTCATGCGTGAATGGACGCTCCGTTTCACAGGCCATGATCCCGTGAACCGGAGTTTCATGAAACAATTGCAGATGACCACTCACTAAACGCGGTTGATTTCAAAGCCCTTGCGCTGTTCGCGAGCGAAGAACTTGGCGGCTTC
>JAYVBW010000935.1:0-1519 GCA_043750255.1 Pirellula sp. | reverse complement strand
CCGAGGCCACTTGCGATACGTCGCATGGCAATGGGGGTTTGGCTAATCGCATGTCTAGGACATTGGTTGAATAATCCTGGACGTATCCCGAAACCTGCATCGCGCTTTGTTCGCTCGAAAGCAGATGGTCGTTTTGTCTCATGTTGGTGATCCTTTCGAAAGTCTTCCACGTTTTCGTTTCCTTGGCTTCGCTAGCCCCGCTGGCTTCGCGTCTAATGCGTTTTCATCGTCTGGCTTGGTTGCGGCGGATTGAACGTTCACCGTAGCTGCTAGCTTGATTTTGGCGACACTGCCGGCCTGACTGCCGAACGTTCGGGTTTCACTTGGCGGCACAACGCTAAGGCATTTGATGCCATAAGTCCTAACAAGCACTTTGAGGAACCGCCTCAATGCGGCCATTTTCGCGTTCTCAAGTCCCACCGGCAATTCGATCAACATTGCTATTCGTCGTGGCTTTTTCATTTCGTCACCGCTGGAATCCGTTTGGCTCGTATGGAGGAAAATGGACTGGAAACAGAATCGTCAATGTGATGCAACGGCTCATCGGAAGTCCTCCGCGTACTCGCTTTGAAGCGCCGAACGAAACTCGAATCGCGTCGCATGGTATTCAAGCTCGATCCTCGCTATCGGTCCGTTGCGGTTCTTTGCAATAAACAATTCCGATTCCACTGCGTTGCGTTTTTCACGATGCAGCAAGAGAACGCAATCGGCGTCTTGCTCGATAGCGCCGGAGTCTCGTAAGTGTGACAGCTTTGGAACTTCTCCTTCAGAGTCTCGATTTAGCTGGCATAGCGCCAAAATTGGAATCGATTCGGTCTGCGCCAACGTCTTGAGAGAATTACTAATCTCGGTAATCGACTCCCAGCGCGGCTTACGCTTGTCGCCTGCGATGAGTCCAAGGTAGTCGATGACAACCAGGCCTAGCTTCTTGCGTGCCGCTGTGGATCGAATCAGCATGGCTAGGCGGTCGATGTTCAGCCCGCGTTTATCTTCGATGAGTAGCGGTATCGATTTGTAGGCGGTCGCAATTTGCTCGGCTTTTTGGATCTCATGGCTAGCCAAGTCGCCGTCTAGGATGCGTCGCATGTCCAGGCTGGTTTCCATTGCAAGCGCCCTGGATACGGTTTCTTGGCTGGTCATTTCCAGCGAAACGAAAAGTACGTTGCTGGATTCCTTCGCCGCGTGGATCGCAATTTGTGCAGCAAGTGCAGACTTTCCAACGGATGGACGTGCCGCTAAGACAATCAATTGCCCTGGTCGGAATCCACCGATGCAGCGGTCCAGGTCACGCAATCCGGTTTGTATGGTCGCAGTCGGCTTTTGTTGTTTCGACTGCTCGATGACTTCCAGCATGATGGCACCCGCGTTTTTCGTATTCGTCTTGGATGTCGCCGCGTAAAGCTGCTTGGATACCCATTCCTGGATGTCTTCGGGTCGGTCGGTCTGATTCTCAATGCGGCTTTGGATCTCAGATGCAATGCGTCGCAACCTCAAGCGCTCGGAATTCTCGGTTAGGAAT
>JAYVBW010000934.1:0-3482 GCA_043750255.1 Pirellula sp. | reverse complement strand
AACCCCAATCCGAAAATTTGGTATTTACGCGGCTTCGGGGGTAATGATTCTCACGATCGTACTTTTTCTATTGTTGCCCGCTGCGTTGCATTTGATCTCGTACGCGAAACGCTGGGTGGTCGATGAAGTCCCGGACGAGGCAAAAGGGCTTGCTCATGGAACGGGATCGCAGCAAACAGAAGACTCGTATAGTGAAAAATGGTGGGCTAGCGTAGCGACGTTTATAGTAAAGCACCACCTTGGAGTTGCGACGGCTTGTTTTCTATTCGTCTTAACGGTTGGCTTTGGCTTGACCCGAACAAAAACTAGTATCGATTTGCTGGAACTTTTTGATTCCCAAGCTCGAATTCTCAAAGACTATCGTTGGCTGGAAAAGAATCTGGGCATGCTCGTTCCTCTTGAAATCGTTGTACAGTTTGATAAGGACAGCGTTGCCAAGTCGGACGATACGCGGTCGGGACAACTCGATTCGGACGAAAATAACGGAGTAGAGAATACCGGAGTTGAAGACGCCACCCGCCTCACTTTTTTGGAACGAATGGAAACCACCGTTCAAATCCAAGAGGCTATTCGAAATAAGTTTGGCGAAAACGGATCGAAGATTGTCGGACGAAGCATGTCGGCGGCAACTTTTGCTTCCAGTTTACCCTCCCAGGGACTAAGCCTAAAAAAGTACATGGAGCGACGGGTATACAACAAGGCTTTGGAGAGCAATCGCGAAGAATTCGTCAAGAGTGGGTTCCTGAGAATCGATCAAGCCACCGGCGCTGAACTTTGGCGAATTAGTCTGAGAGTCGCAGCATTTGAAGGAGTTGACTACGGTCAGTTCGTGCACGAGCTCCGAGCAGCCGTTTCTCCGATAATAAATGCCCATGGAGATCGAGCAAGAATACTAAGGCAAATCGCTGCATGGACCGGTGAACTGAAATTTACAGGAAAACGAGTGGTTATTTGGGATCCGATCCTCCATCGAGCGGAGTCAGTTGATCGATCGGAACCAGTTGGAGAAGAAACTGTCTCCAAGTTGAGGTCAGACGAACTCACCTCACTTTTGGGTAAGGCTCGAGTCAATGTTCAACGATTATCTCAAGATCCTGCTTCGATGCCGTTGGTTCAATTGCAAAAGCTGAGCGAATTCGATGCGGTAATTTTGACAGGTGCTTTTTCTGAAGCCGAAATTGGAACCCTCGGGGTCACGCTCGGAAAAGTTATCGATCTTCAAGCGATAGAACCGAATTCGCCCAAGGCGATGGTCTCCTCTGTTTACACCGGAGTTGTGCCGATCGTTTACAAAGCACAGAGAGCTTTGCTTCAAAGTCTGGTTGAAAGCACTTTCTGGTCGTTCATCACAATTACGCCGCTCATGATGTTCGTTTCTCGAAGCGTAAGAGCGGGAATTGTTGCAATGATTCCAAACGTTTTGCCGGTTCTGGTGATTTTCGGTCTGATGGGTTGGATGAATATTCCAATCGATATTGGTTCCATGATGTCCGCTAGTATTGCATTGGGTGTTGCGGTCGACGACACCATTCACTTCCTTTCTTGGTTCCGAGGTGATCTACATGAGTTGAAGGATCGACGCAAAGCCATTATCGCATGCTACAAGCGATGTGCTACTCCGACACTCCAGGCCGCTTGCATCAGTGGTCTGGGATTGTCAGTCTTCGCGTTTAGTACATTTACGCCAACACAAAGATTTGGTTGGTTGATGTTGACCATCCTGGTTGCGGGTGTGATCGCTGAACTGATATTGCTCCCTGCGATTCTCGCTGGTCCGCTAGGAAAGGTTTTCGAGCCCCGCCAATCGCGACATAGCACAATTTCGCGATACATGCTCATTATGAGGTATGAATTACGCCGGCGTTTCGATCGAAAGTCTCGGGCGACGCCGTCGGTTACCGACGGGGATCTCCAAAGCGCCGCTTGAAGTGCGAAAAGCACGACGCGAAAGCTAGTGAATTGAGCCCCCCAACTGACACTTGCCGCTCGCTGGCTTGCAGCGTCGGCTTCTAGTTGGAATCGACAAAACGCCAATGGCGATTTACTATTGGTACGCATCGTACGGAAAATAAGTGGCATAGGCTTCCAGCCTGTGGACGCCAAATCACAGGTTGGAAGCCTATGCCACAATGAAGAACCGACAGTAATTTTCCGCTCGATGCTAAGTTGTTTCCAACCAAACTCATTTCAATTGCCCGCACGAGAGATCTGCTCGGCTGGCCCCAGCAATGCTCAACCAATGGCTGATGATATTTTTGATCGATTGATGGCCGAACTCCATCATCGCGTTGCCAAATTACCCGAGGGTTCTTACACCACGAAACTTCTTCAGGGCGGCATGCCAAAAATCGGGAGCAAGATCCTCGAGGAAGCCAATGAAGTGATTGAGGCGGCAGGCGAAAAGGGCGAAGCAGGCGTGCAACACACCGTGCGTGAAGCATGCGATGTGGTCTTTCATCTTTGGGTTCTCTTGGCGAGTCGTGGCATTAGCGTAGATGCTCTGCGTCGCGAACTGGAACGACGCGAGGGCGTCTCGGGTCTTGAAGAAAAACGTAGACGTGGACAGGAGAATGCTTCGTGAGTACAGTGTCAAATCATCTTCGTATTGGCATCCCAAGCAAAGGGCGGCTCAGTGAACTAGCGACGGAATTACTATTGCAAGCAGGGCTCCATTTTCGTCGGCAAGATCGATCTTTGTTTGCACGTGTTAGCAGCATGCCTGTCGAAATCACTTTCCTTAGAACGGACGATATCCCAACATTGTGTTCCGAGGGTGCAATCGACTTGGGTATTACCGGTAGCGATTTGGTACAAGAGGCGAATGCGGAAGTCCAAGTTCGCATGAAGCTAGGTGTTGGCCGCTGCAAACTAGCCATCTGCGTTCCTACTCATTCGGATATTGAAAGGCCCAGTCAGTTGGCAGGAAAAAGAGTAGCCACCAGTTTTCCGAACACCACAGAGCGATTTCTAAAACAGCATGATGCGCCCGTGCATCTTGTTAAGTTGAACGGCTCGGTTGAGGTCATGATCTCGCTGGGGGTTGCCGATGCGATTGTCGACTTGGTTGAAACGGGGAGTACATTGGCCGCAAACCAGTTGCGGATATTGACTGAGATTGGCCATTACGAAACGGTCCTTGTTCAAAGCCCAGCTTGCCGAGACCTAGTTACTGCGGATCGAATTGTTCGACGATTGGAAGGGGTCGTGATTGCCCGCGACTATTCGTTGCTCGAATACAACATTCCACGAGCGAAACTGACTGCGGCGGAAGCGGTCACTCCTGGCTTTACATCTCCTACGGTAACAAGTTTGGAGGACAGCGGTTGGTGTGCCGTTCGAGCGATGGTGAAAAGCAGCGATGTCATCTCCATCATGGAAAAGCTGGAAGCCCTGGGCGCGTTAGCGATTCTGGAAATGGCGATCAACAACTGCCGACTGTAGAGCACACTCGAAACGTGGAATTTCGCTCCGCGAAATGTGGG
>JAYVBW010000933.1:0-1854 GCA_043750255.1 Pirellula sp. | reverse complement strand
CTTCCATCAGTTCGTTCTTCAGCGACACGTAGAACTTGAGCGTACGTGTCGCTGGATCTATTTCATTATTTATCCAGCTCAATTGTAAGTTCTCGATCCGATCAATTTTTCCATTTGCGTTTACAATGGCAGTGACGGACCTTCCCTCCAACTTAGCGGTTGCAACTTGATTGACTTCGGTTTCGAACGCTTGCCCCTCCACAAGTAGCTCGTCGTAGTCTCCTAGAACACAAAGAGTTTCCCCAGCAATTACGGTCTGACCTTTGCGGACTTGCAGGTCTTGCAAAACCAGCAAATGCTTTGTCTTGGAGTCCATTGGTGTAAGAGCTTTCAATGAACCACTTCCTTCCTGTGGTCTAATCGTGCCACCGGCGCTTTGAAACGTGGTAACTTGAAATGGATGTCCCTTTCGCTGTCCTCGCGATGAATTATCGGCCTTGGAATCAGATTCTTGATTTGGTTTTGGAGGTCGTTGCCCGGTAAGCAGAACTTCGTCCTCCGAATGTCCATCATGGGTTGGGGCATAGACGCGAATTTCGGTTAGCAATCGACGCTCGCCGTCAATAATTGCGATTTGAGCTTCGATCAAGCCATGTAGCCGGAGTGACTCCCGTTGTGATCGAAGTAGCGACTCCAGTTTGTCGCGACTGTACTGACGTTCTAACAGTAACTTGGAGGAGATGGCTCCTGAATTGACAATGCCCTCAATCCTAGCTATTTCCTTTAGTTCGACGTCGCGATCACCCAGTGATTGCAAGTATTCTTTTTGCGCAGTGACCAAGTCCTCATGGGTCAGCCGCATTTCGAGAATTAGATCTCCCGCTTCTACTGCTTCACCGGTCGCCACATGAACGTGCGTAACAATTCCAGTCATGGAAGCGCTGATAGAGGTGCGCGTTCGACCGGGCTTGTCTACAATGATGGAGGGGACAGTGATTATCTGTTGGTAGTTTTTAAGTTCGATCGCTTGCAAGTACTCCTCCGTAAGCCCAAGGTTCTTTTTAGCGGTTTCCGATAGCTCCAATGAGTTTGCGTCGGAGTGACCGGCGTGATCGTGACCGGCGTGTTCATCCACAGGGTGTGCATCGTCTGTCTTGTTTGCATCTGTATTCCCTCCGCGCGACGGCACTGCGGCAAACGGCCAGACGCGACCGACATACTGACTATGGAACCAACCACCCGCGTAAAGTGAGGCTCCGGCAAGAAACAAATAGGGCCAAATGCGGTTCAGTCCATTTTTCATGAGATAGCTCGATCAATTAATGAGAGTTTTGCAGCAGCGGATGCAGAACAAAGGGTCAGGGGCAGCGCCGCTGACCTATATTAGGGTCGCAATGTTGCATACCCTCGAGTTACGAGCCCGGCCGAAGTACTACTTCTTCCTACTTTTTGACCGGAGCAGCATGTTCATGCCCGGCATGATCATGATCATGAGCGATCTTGACGCTATAAGATTTATTGCGAATCTTAAGCGCGAGCTTAGGCTGGGATTTCGGGTTGTGCAGGGCATCAATCAGTTCAGGACTGACAGCACCAAAACAAGAAGAGAATCCCTTTTGATCAACGGCCTGAGGTGCCGCTTTTAATTTGATCTGCACAGGCTTTCCGTTTATCAAAAGATTCACAGCAACAAACGGAGTGTCAATTCCTACATACCCTTTAACTTCCTTATCCAGCAGAAACACGACCATCTGCTTCTTTGCTTCGTCCACGACGATTTCCGCGTGGTATTCCTCTTTACCGATTTCTACAAGATCCCCATGGTGAGGTCCGTGCTCGGCATGATCATGCTCCTTGACCGGAGCAGCCGCACCCGGAACAGTCTGCTGTCCGAAAACCGATGCATTTAACAGA
>JAYVBW010000932.1:0-1582 GCA_043750255.1 Pirellula sp. | reverse complement strand
TGGAAATGGCAAGAACTAGCTGAATTGGCACGGAATTTGATGTTGATCCTAACTCCGCTTTTACTCGTAAGTCATTTTGGCAAAAGCCGCATTGTCCCTAACCGATATTCGTTGGAGCAATTTAAATGAGCCGAACGCATGGATCTTGGAAGCCGTTTGTTTTAATGATCGTTCTTGGAGCACCGGTCGGATACTGGCTTCTTTCGAACCACTCTGCCCCTCCGTCTGCGGTGTACGCCCAACAGGTTGTTGATTCCCAACAGGCCCGTGGAGGGCTTGCGAATCCTGCTGGCGTGGCGAGTGCGGATCAGCTCTCGAAAGTGTTTCGCGATGTTTCTAAATCGCTTCGACCCTCCGTTGTAAGTATTAGAAACGTCGTTGAGCGGTCTGCAACCAAGTCGCGCGGTTCGCGTTCTCGTGGCTTACCCCCAGAGTTGGAACAGTTGTTTGGAAAACAATTCGATGGCTTTAACACTGATCGAAACGACGATTTAGACTTACCTAAGGGCCGGGTTCAAAACGGCCTGGGATCAGGTGTAATCGTGCGGAACGACGGCTATATTTTGACTAACAACCACGTGGTTGAGGGGGCCAGCATTCTAGAAGTCGAGTTGAGCGATGATCGGAAGTTCGACGCTAAAGTGATTGGCACTGACGTGCGAACAGATTTGGCCATCCTAAAGATCGAAGCGACTGGATTAGTAGCTGCTTTGCTTGGTAACTCCGCCGACATGGAAGTTGGTGACTGGGTCATTGCGATTGGCAGTCCGTTTGGGCTGACTCAAACCGTGACAGCAGGAATTGTGAGTGCGACGAACCGAAGCGACCAAGGAATCACGATGTATGATAATTTTATCCAAACCGACGCAGCCATCAATCCAGGAAACAGCGGCGGCCCATTACTTAATATGCGAGGCGAAGTCATCGGTATTAATACGGCCATTGCGTCTCGCAGTGGAGGTTACAACGGAATCTGCTTTGCAATCCCAAGCGATACCGCAAAAAGGGTGCTGGACGATTTGATTAGCAAGGGCAGAGTGACACGAGGCGTAATCGGGATTAGGCCTGAGACGCTGAAACCGGAAGCGGCAGAAAGGCTTTCTCTTCCGGCAGGCACTCGCGGCGCGCTCGTTGCATCGGTCACTAAAGGTTTGCCCGCTTATAAGGCAGGACTAAAGGAGGGAGATGTTATAACGGCTATTAACGGAACCGCTATTAATTCTGATTCTGCCATGCGACGATTCATCGGTGAGACAAAACCCGGGACTCAAATTCGAATTGCTTATTTTAGAGATGGGAAACGCTCTGAAGTGACGTTGACTGTGGACGAACTGGATGAACAGGCCTTGGCTGCCGCTAGCTCGGAAACAACGGAGGTCTTGGGAGTCACGGTGGGCGTCGTTTCTAAAGAAGTAAGGGACGAGTTAGGGCTACAGCTAAGTGAAGGTGTCGAGGTTACAGGAATCAATCGAAGAAGTCCTCTCGCCGCGATCATTCCTCCGGGTGTAGTCGTTCTATCGATCAACGGTAAAAAAATCGGAACACCTTTGGATTTCGCTGAAACCATGGAAGCAGCGAGTAA
>JAYVBW010000931.1:0-2299 GCA_043750255.1 Pirellula sp. | reverse complement strand
AGATTGGGGAGTACAAAAATCTTGCATAACTCACTAGTATAAGTACTCATCGAACGGTGTTTTTCGTCAACAACCAATTCTTCTCGTCATGTCTGGAATTAGCAACGATTTAAGTAACTTCGAACTTGGACTACCAAACTTTTCGCTACCGGAAATGCCTTCGGTGGTTACATCGCAGCTAAATGAGTTGGAATCTGTTGAGGCAGTCTCGGAGCAAAGCCCATCTCTAACCCCGGTTCTTGAGTCCAGGGCGAGCCCTGCCCCAATATCTAACGCAAGCTCGCTCTTAAATCGCCGATGGATGTGGACGACTGTTCCAAGCTGGCTGATCAGCACTTTTGTTCACGTGGCGGTCATATTGACTTTTGCGGCTTGGAACATCGAACCGATCAAAAATGAACTTCGGATGATGCTGGTCTCTGCGGAGTCGACGAGCGATGCGGACGAGCAAGAGGAATTCTCAATAGAACAGGCAATGACGTCTGAGCAGGTTTCGAACGAGAGCGAAGAGTCGCCATCCGATTCTCCCGCAGTAGATCCCTCGATCAATGCCGTGATGGACCTGAGTTATTCCGACGTGGCGATCGCTAACATGCCACCCGTCACCATGCCAAGCATGACGCAGAGTCTGGTCCCGAAAAGTGGACTGGCAGCGCAAGCCAACGTTGCCATGCAGGCTTCGTTAAAAAGCCGATCTAAGGAAACGAAGCGAGATTTACTCAGTAAATTTGGCGGCTCACTGGATACCGAAAAAGCAGTCTCCATGGCGCTGAAATGGCTTGCTTTGCATCAGGACCCCCAGTCGGGCGCTTGGACGTTGGCTCACAACGTGGTCTGCAAAGGACAGTGCGATCATGCAGGCGAACGCCGTGGAAGTCTCAACGCTGCCACCGGACTTGCTTTGCTGTGCTTCTTAGGAGCCGGCCAAACGCACAAGGAAGGTGAATACAAGGAAACCGTTTTCAAAGGTCTCAGTTTTCTGATTAGCAACATGAAATTCCAAAAAGGACAGGGTTCATGGTATGTTGGCGGAGGAAGAGTAACTGACGACATGTATTCCCATGGCATCGCGTCGATTGCCATGTGTGAGGCCTACGGAATGACGAAGGATCCGGCCTTGCGAGACGCGGCACAGGCTGGGATTAACTTCCTTGGTTACGCACAGAATCCATCGACGGGCGGTTGGCATTACGCTCCACAAGGTCTTGGGGATACATCGGTGGTCGGCTGGCAGATGATGGCCCTCAAGAGCGCTGCGATGAGCGGCTTTTCTGTTGATTTGGATGTCGTACGAAAAGCCAATTACTTTTTGGATCAGATGGCCTTCGACGAAGGTGCCAGTTACCACTATAGCTTTGCCTCAAAAAGCAAGCAGGCTACATACAACCCTAGCACCACCGCTTGCGCTGTCCTTTGTAGAATGTACTCTGGCATGCCGAAAGACCATCCTTCCATCAAGGCAGCCGTCGCAAAATTCAGTGCTTCCGGACCGAGTAAATCCAACACATACTACAACTACTATGCGACCCAAGTCCTCAAACAGGTCGGGGGGAAAGAATGGGAAAGCTGGAATATCCGTATGCGTGACCAACTGCTGTCAACACAAACTACAACGGGACACGCCGCTGGAAGTTGGTTCTGGGAGGATGGGCATAGCACCGCTTCCGGCGGAAGATTCTATACGACCTGCATGGCCACAATGATGCTTGAGGTCTACTATCGGTACATGCCTCTCTATGGCGAACAAGCCGCAGAAGACGCATTTCAGCTTTGAGGATCCGTTACGCTCCGTTTTGCATCATCGCCTTTTTTGGTATGATCAAGCCTCAATTCTACTGTTCTTGGCCCCCTTGATTTTTTGATTTTAAAATTCGAGCCTATGATCCAAAACACCTTTCTTTTTACTTTGATCGTACTGCTTACGCTCACGTCCGATTTTGCTCAGGCCACCGAGCCTCCTTACAAAAAAACGACCGAGGTCGAGGGGGTCTCGGAATATTTGCTAACCAATAACTGCCGAGTTGTGCTCGTCCCCGATGAATCGTCCAATAGCATCACCGTAAATATGACCGTACTAGTCGGGTCCCGCCACGAGGGTTATGGCGAAGCTGGTATGGCTCACTTGCTCGAACACATGCTATTCAAAGGAACTCCGAGTCACGGCAATATCGACAAGGAACTCAAGGAACGTGGAGTTCTTGATATGAATGGTACGACCGATTACGACCGAACCAACTACTACGAAACACTTCCCGCCTCCGACGAGAACCTTAATTGGACCATTGCGATGGAAGCGGAT
>JAYVBW010000930.1:0-1710 GCA_043750255.1 Pirellula sp. | reverse complement strand
CCGACGATCCACCTGTTTACCTTTACTACTCAACGCCTCCAGCCCTTGGTCAGGAGCAGAAGGATCCCACTCACACTTCCAACTTTGGTATCAAGCTGCAGGAGCATTGCATAGCCAGCGGTGTATCCTGCGAACTCTACTATCCAGATGCACCCGATGCCAAACACACGACCGTCCAGAATTATCTACTGGAAAAGCTCAAGTCCTCTCAACCTTGATGTGCCCACCCGGAAAATTTGCCATGAAGTCAATTGTTCGTGCTACATCGAATTTTGCATGCAGGACGCGCATCGGTGTGATGCTCCTATGGCTTGTTTGTTCTCTTGTTGAAAAAAACTCGGGACAGGAGGCAGAGTTCTCATTAATACTGCGCGGCGGAAAAGTTGTAGACGGTACAGGAAATCCGTGGTTCATGGGCGACATCGCAGTGAAGGGTGACCGCATCGTTGCTATGGGCCATATTATTGGATCTGCGGAGGTCGAAATCGATGCGAATGACTTGGTCATTTCGCCGGGATTCATCGACATCCATTCGCATTCGGATTGGACGCTCTTCGAGGACGGAAACGCTCAGAGCAAGATACGACAAGGCGTCACCACCGAGGTTCTGGGCGAGGGTACATCGGGCGGTCCGAACAAAAAAGAGGCTCCCACCAAACGGATCGACGTTGACGGTCATAGCAGAACGATCAGCACTTTGGCCGATTACTTTGTCGCGCTCGAGGCTGCGACAAGCTCAGTCAATGTGGCCAGCTACGTGGGGGTCAACAATCTATGGCAAAGCGTGATGGGCAACTCTTTTGATCGCCCTTCGCTAAAGCAACTTGAGGAAATGAAGCTGCTTCTCGAGGAGGCCATGCAGGATGGCGCTTTGGGATTGTCCTCCCAAGTCATGACGCCTCCAGGATCGCTGGCGACCACCGACGACTTGGTAGACTTCTGCCGCGTTGTGAAGAAGTATCACGGAATCTATTCAACCCACATTCGCAACGAAGGGACTGGCGTTTTCGACTCGGTGGCAGAGGCAATAAGCATTGGTGAGCGGGCCAGCGTTCCCGTGGATATCATCCACTTGAAAATCGCCGATGAACAATTTTGGGGCAAAATGCGAGGGGTCATCGAGTTGTTCGAAATTGCCAGAGCCCGGGGAATCAACGTGCAAGCAAACGTTTATCCTTACACTCGCGGCAATAACAACCTTAGTAGCATTATTCCCCCTTGGGCACACGAAGGTGGAAATGAACGCATGTTGGAGCGCCTCAAAGATGCTACTGCCAGGAAAAAGATGAAGCTTGAAATCGAGAACGGCATTCCCGGATGGTACAACCATTACACCGCAGTTGGCGGAGATTGGAGCCGGATGCTGATCAGTGCGGATGGTCCGTATCGAGGAATGACAATGGATGTCGTGATTCAAGAAAGATGTAAAAAAACCAGTCCGACTCCCGACCCGTTAGATATGCTGTTCGACGTTCTGTACGAGCAAGGTGGATCGGTCAGCACAGTCTATGCACACCATGAAGAGCGAGACATGAATCTGGCAATGGTCCAGCCGTGGTGTTCCATCGGTTCCGACGGTTCCGCTTTGGCCACCAGTGGTTCGCTGAGCAGTGGCAACCCGCATCCTCGCAACTTTGGCACCTTTCCGCGAGTCCTTGGACGCTACGTGCGCGAGCTTGGAGTTCTGCGTTTGGAGGATGCGGTTCGCAA
>JAYVBW010000929.1:0-2973 GCA_043750255.1 Pirellula sp. | reverse complement strand
GCGTTTGAAAGGCGATCGAGGTCGTGGCACATTGGAGAAAGAGAAGCCTCCCATCTTTGGGATGATTCAACGTTCGGGCGAAGTGGTTATTCGAATGCTCGCAAACGTCCAGCAGGTAACGATCGAGCCAATCATGCGAGCCACAATAGCTATCGGTACAGTCGTCTACACCGACGAATGCGACATCTACGCTCGTGTGACTCAGTGGGGGTCGAGCGACTACTCGCTTGACCTCCCCGAAACACCGGATGAGCCAATCGTAAACGTAGTTCTCCGTAGACGAATATCGAAGATCAACTGCACCCAACGCAAAACCTCAACGGCTTTGGGTCTCGAAAACAGCGCTCTGACCTTGTGGTCACGTAACGTTTGGTCAACGAATCGCTAGATAAACTAACAGTAGCGAAGACTGGACTTGAACCAGCGACCCACGGCTTATGAATTGGTCAACGTTCAAAAGAGTTTTGCTAAAAAACCCCTGCAAATATCGCAAAATCCAGCATACAACAACTGCTGCACTAGTTGCAATGGGGTTTGATGAATGACAGTTTAGAGGGGGTTCCTCAGTATTCCTCAGTAAGCCCTCAAACACTTCGAAGGAATGAACAAATGAAGACAGGACTACTTACGCTATCCCTCATCCTGGTTTGCTTTGTTGGTTCGGCATCGGCTCAACAGAGCACAACGCGATACGTTGACCCATCGGGCCGGCTTCACACGTTCAGAACGAGTCAGGTAGGCACAACAAGCGTTACCCGGTGGACTGAGCCAAATGGCCGGCTGCGTTCTGTCTATTGCAGGCCACTGAGCCCATCTACATCGGTTACAACGACAAGAGCCGCAACCCACACACCTCCAATGAGGCAAAGGCTTTTAATGTTAATCTTGCGTCAAAAAGCGATTCAGTTAGTCTCTCCTCGCTGGCTCATTGATCTTGCGTTCCCATCCGGAAAATTATGGGGACTTTTCGCAGTCACGATGTATGGATTTTTAGTGCCAGAGGACAAGACTTGGGCAGGAAATACGAGAAAATCCTCGCAAAGTTCTTTAGCTTGCAAGAAATGACTTTGCAGATAGAATCGCTCAACTGATGGCGAAGTAAATAAGTTGGTTAGAGGTTTGGAATCATAATGCAAGAAACGCTTCCCTAAAACCTGTTTGCACTCCTCGTTTTTTCAGGTTTTTTGAAAATCCAAATACTTTGGCATACATCCACATCCGCTGAAACGGGTGTCAGAGTCGCCCGTCGTCAGAGGTGTTAATTCTATTCGCATAGGAACAACCTTGAGTAAGAGCCACGAACACTTCAAGACGAACCTTCGGAGCGCGTACAACGAGTTTCTGCGATCGCTCGACCACATGGTTAAGTGCATCGCTAACGACGACAAAGATCAGAAGATTTTAGCGTTTCAAAGCTTGGCGGAATCTGTCCAACGCTTGACGCTTTTGATTGATCGGGAGGAAACTCCCACATGGATGACCAAGTTGGCTCAACTGCTCTACAACGTGAACACCAACTACCACCCAACGAATTTGGAAGCTTTGTCTGTCTATACCTCCACCGCCTATCAACAAATGATCCGTCAGAGTTGGGATTACCTCGACGACGATTTAGGCGGTTTTTTGGTTCAAGATGTAGTGCAAAGCAACTTCGAACATTCCGGTGTAAACAAACTCTTCGATACGCTCGTGGAGCAACTTAAAGGGGTCATCGACTCAGGTGAAATCGAAACGGTTCGCGCTCTGAAATCTTTGAACGGACTCGTTGCCCTCATTCGAAAAAACCAGAAACAAGCGTCAACCGCCTGGGTATTGATCAAAAACGTTCACGTTGTGGCTTGGAACTACTTAATGCAGTTATCGACTGACGAAAAGGTGAACCCTTACATACGACATGCCCTACCGGCGATTGAGAAGACTCTAGCGGATCTAGAAACGGAAGTTGACAAGGTATACGACGATAGTAGTGTTGAAGTAAATGCGAGACTCGTAAAAGAAATACCGTTGCTGGAAAACAAATTCGTTAGCTTGAATTCAATCATCAGCAAAGACGACGTTCCGCGTCTTGAGTCTTTGTAACGTTTCACTTGATGAACTTGCTGGCAATGTACTGCGCTTTTTGCACCACCGCGTAGATGAATACTACCATCGCGGTGACGACGAAAGTCAAAACTAGCAGCCCGATGATGTAAAGCGGTTAAAATTCGGTCTTCGGGTTGAATCCCTCATAAATCATCGGGGCAATCGCTCCCAAGGCTCCAAGCGTCCCCAGTACAGCGATTGTGCTTTTGAAAAATCCCACTTGCACGTGAACTAACCAACGACCAAGCGTTGATTCGGCAACCGATTCGAGAAGCTTCGATTCGCCACTCGCCAGGGCAGGAAAAATGTCGAACAGTACCACTAGGCTGTTGAGCCCGAACATAATTTCAAGAAGACCAGAGAAATTGGCTATTGGATAGCCCATCACTTCGTTTACCTCAGAATTGCAGTGTAAAACAATCAACTAAAAAAATTGATTTCGCTCTTATGCAATCGAATACCTCCTTCTGGCAAACCGGGTCTTAGTTCACGAATAATTTGCAGTCTCTTCTCAACATCCTTTATGAACGCTTCCATGCCAGCCTTATCTAGATGCCCAGGCACAGCCGGTTCAAACTCAATTACCGCCTTCGAATTCATTGCGTATTCATGTAAGCCATCAAGCGTAACACCTGTTTGTAAAAGGTATAGGTACTTTAGATTCCTGAGCTTGATCAAATCTCTAAGATCCGCATCCGTGACGGAAGTTCTGGTGAGGTCTAGAGACTCTAGCTTGTCCATGAAATCCATATGCAACTTGAAAGCTCGCTCACTCAACTTGGAGTTGTTTAAAGGCGTCGATCATAAGTCGGGCAGGGGTTTGAATAGCAGCATTGTATTCGAAAAGTTCGAGAATTGCCTGAGTCGATGCGCACCGGTAGCCACTCATCG
>JAYVBW010000928.1:0-1827 GCA_043750255.1 Pirellula sp. | reverse complement strand
ATTCTCTGAGTATCGAACGTTGCTGGCTTGAACTGAAACGTTATTGTCTTGAGTCAAGCCGGCCAGATTTAGTCCAGCTCCCGGCAAAACGAGCGTACTGGTTTCAGTATAGATCGGACCAAGCGAGCCTAGAGAATTGATTTCGTTGGCGATCGGCTGGAATGCGACGCTTGTTTGGCTGTCGCCGTCGCTATTGAGCAACTGCAACTTGAGAATCCCTGTATCTTTCGCGGCAAAGTCACTCAAATCGATTTGAAGGATCGAACCATCCCACTGAACTCGACCTGTGGCATATTCCGCTTTCGTGCCTGAAAGCGTAAAAATCGCGGTTCCGCCGGTGCCGCGGTCAAGCAAAGTGTTGGTCGGGTTTGCAGGATCGACCAGATAGACGGCGACCAAATCCTCAAGGATCGATGAACGATCGCTCGTATCAAATTTGGGCTCGATTTTCATTCGGTACGAACGCGTACCGGCTGCTTGCCCCAGAGTTATAACAACACTGGAGTCCTGTACCAAAGCGTTTGCTGTTTCTTTCAGTACTCGCACACCAGTACCACGACCATTGATTTGATTGACAACCGTAAGAACATCGAGAGGCGAGACACTCAGATCGCCATCGACATCATAATAGGGTTGGTCGAGGGGACGGACAGGTGGCAACGAACGGTCAACATTTGCATTGATATAATTAATGGTACTTAGAGCGTCGAGCGGTGACAAACTCCCGTCGTTATCCACGTCGATCGAATCAACCGGATTCCGCCAGTCGACATTTAAAAGTCGGCGGTCTTCGAGGGACTCTATCATGAGCCGCCTAATGGCAGCTCGTTTGGTCGATACTCGTCGATCGTCTAGCTGGCTACCAATTGTTCGCTTGGAGCGCGTGGGAATCAGAGTCATGAAATCCTCACTAATTAAGTAGGGTGGTGTTTTCTCACTGTGCTGGCACAATGGTTGGCAAATCCATTGCCCCCTTATTAGAATTGGAGTTGGATAGAGAGTGTTGAATATCTTGCCTTTCAGCCATGAATTTCAGCTTTTTATATTTTTTCGATTGCCCTGATTTTTAAGAAAACCATAGATATCCTGAGTTGCCAAACAGAGCCGTGGTTGGCAGCAGCGGGTAAAAACGTTTGGAATCGCAAAGGTTGCATCAGTGAACCGGACCAGCACAAAGAAATTGCCATCCGAATTCAAAGCCTATGCGAGCGGGTGAACGACCAGACCTGATACTAGCTTAGGATAGAAATAGGTACTTTTGGCTGGCATCCGTTCCTGATGCAGCGATACGGCTCGAATGTGCTCGATCGTTGCGGGCATTACCATGGCGGCCAGTGGATAATCAAGCTTGCCTTCGAGCTTTCCGTTGAGGCCATCGATAACTTCCTGGACGAGGTGGACGTATGTCGGGTTTGGCACTATATGCCCGATATGGCCGCCTAATTGTGTTGTCGTTATACTTCTGCAACGTTGCGAGAAGTGCCCGAACGATTTGGATTGAATCATCCCGACAGCGCCTTAGACTTGATACGGCGAGGTGCCAAGCGAATTGAACAATCAAGCGAAGCGGTTCGTCAGCAAAAGGCCATTGAAAAGAAACTAAAACTGAATTCCGAATCCCGAACCTGACCCCGGCGCAGCGGCTTTCGCAACAACCATCCCGGCAATCGTCTTGAGTCGACGATAGTGCGGAGCCAATAGGAAGGCTAGAACCATGGGCGCCAGAGTCTTCGAGATCGGCTTGGAGAGCGTTGAAGTAACGGGTCGAAAAAATCGCTTGACGTCAGACGGAATTCCTAATAGCATCCTGCTAACTCCCTAGTCGAC